>DASWQK010000485.1:0-27394 GCA_036403735.1 Pyrinomonadaceae bacterium | reverse complement strand
ATCTTCCGTACGTCTCGTCGTTATCGTTTCTTACTCAGGCCCGCGCACAATACCTTTTGACCAAGCGGATCGATTGGGCCTTTGAGACGCGCTTTCTGTTTCAGCCGTCGTCGCGCACTGCGCGAGTGACGTACGCGACGGAAGCAGGCTTCTGGGTTCTGCCGGATCTCAGGCTCGGTGGCGGATACAATTTTACCGCGGCAAAGGAACCCGCCGGCGCGGGGGTAATGCCCACGCGACGCGGTTTTTACTTTAGGATTACTTCAAAGCTTTCCAACCTTTTCGATCTGTTTGGAACCGCCAAAGCCGGCTTGGCGGATTCAGATAATAAATCTCAGCCTTAGACCTTCCCGAAGCTACGACAAATACTAACTCTCATGATCGTAACAAACATGTCGCGACGATTTCCCGCTCAGGTCCTCGCTCTGATCATTGCCTCGCTAAGGCGACAACCAGGTAAGGTCAAGTAAGATTCTGACAGACTGGAAAGCACCACGTGCTGAGTCTCTCCAAAATACTTCGCTTAGTTTTGTTACCGGGCATGGCGCTCGCAGTTCTTGGTATTGCTTTGAGCGCTGAGGCAAGCGGAGCCACGATCACCTCAGCTCAAACCGGAAGTTGGAGCACGACTACGACCTGGGTCGGTGGGGTTGTCCCTGTGGCAGCCGATAGCGTCATCATTGCCGCCGGACATACTGTCACGTTGAATGCCAACAAAACGATCACGGGAGTCACGATCAACGCGTCGGGCATCCTGGCGACCTCGACCTTCACGTTCGGAGTCTCCGGAAATCTGATAGTGAACGGAACGCTCAGCGGCACCGGCGTGGTCACTCTGAGCGGCGCTGCGACCAATATCGACGGCACCGGATCGATTACAAATACGGCAAATCTGACGATTACCGCAGCCCACACAATTCTTTCAACCGCGAATCTTTCGTTCGCGGGCACGTTCGCAATCACCGGCGCCATCACGGTGACCAACAACGGAACGGTGACCATCAGCGCCGCCGGCGGCATTACCGGTTCGGTGGCCGGCTCGACCTGGACACAAGGGACAACGGGAACGCTCAATGTCTCAGGCCCAGTGCTTTCGACCGGCACATTAACGGCGTCAGCGAGCGGGAATACTATCAACTACAACGGCGCCGCCCAGACGGTTAAAGCAACGGCTACGTATCATCACTTGAGCCTTGGCGGCAGCGGGGCAAAAACTCTTACTGCGACTACTACCGCAATCAATGGAAACGTAACCCTGAGCGGCACGTGCACGACCAGCACAGTTGTCGGCATTACGATTGGTGGAAGTCTCAACGTAGGATCGGGAACGACCTTCACAGCCGCGGCGTTCGCTCTCACTGTCAGCGGCGCGACCAGCGTTACGGGAACATTGACGATCTCTTCCGCCACCGGCGCCAAAGCTTTCAATGGCGACGTCACAGTGAATACAGGAGCAATCTGGAATAACAACACAGCGAATGCTGCCCTGACTTTACCCGGAAGCATTTCCAATTCAGGAACATTCAATGCGGGAACGGGAGTACATACGCTTAGCGGGGCGAGTAAGACAATCAGTGGCACCTTCACAATTGCAAGTGTCACCATCACTGGAACCTATCAGAACAACGGAACGCTGACCGTGACGACGGCGCTCGCCGGAGGGGGCACGCTGACCAACGGCCCCGGCGACACTCTGATTATCAATTTTACGGGGGCCATGGGGCTCACGAATCTTAACGCTACCGCCGTAGGCAACACGGTCAACTATGGATTTGCCGGGACGCAAACCATCAAGGCAACGACGTATGACGTTCTGACTCTCTCCAACACCAGCGCGAAGACCGCCGGCGGCGCACTTACGGTCAATGGCGATTTCACTATTTCTGGATCGGCGACTTTTGCCGCGGGAACATCTCTGACGCATACATTTCTTGGCAACTGGATCGTAAACACGACTGCGGCCACACCGTTTTCGTTCATCACCACGAGCACGCTCAACTTCAACACGCCAGGTACGCCGGCGGCGACATCGATCGCGGGCAGCACCTCAGCGACGCTCGGCTTTAACAGCGTCAATGTGAACAATACGAGCGGCTTCTCGTCGACAGAGGACTCCAGCATTTCCGGGACGTTGACGGTGGCCGCCAGTGTGACCTTCACGCCGTCGGCGTCGGTTGTAGTGAGCGGAACCGGAACTCTAACAGGAAGCGGCACAGTGAAAGTAACGCGGACCGCAGCGACACCCGATTTCAACTCGCAGTATTCCATCAGCACTAAGACGCTGACTAACTTGACTGTTGATTACGATGCCACGGCGGCGCAGACGGTGAATGCTTTGAATTATTTCAATCTGAGTATCAGCGGCAATCGCGGCGGAGCGACGGTGACTCTACCGGCGGGCACTGTGGGAATCTCAGGCACATTTGCGTTGAATGCAACCAACGCGAACTACACCACGACCGGCAATACCATCGACTTCAACGGCTCTGGCGCGCAAACGGTTTCGGCTTTCAACTACAACAATCTGACCAGCAGCTCCAACGGAACTCGAACATTAGCCAGCAGTGGCACGATCGGCATTGCCGGGACATTCACTCCGGGTACTAACTCATACACGATCACCAGCAGCACGATCGATTTCAATGGCGCCGGCGCCCAGACCATTCCGGCTTTCAACTACAACAGTCTGACCAGCAGCTCTTCAGGGGCACGCACTTTGGCGAGCAGCGGCACGATCGGCATCGCGGGAAGCTTTACTCCCGGCACTAACACTTTCACGATTACCGGCAGCACAATTAATTTCAACGGCGCCGGTGCGCAAAGCATTCCGGCTTTCAACTATAACAATCTGACCAGCAGCTCTTCAGGGGCACGCACTTTGGCGAGCAGCGGCACGATCGGCATTGCCGGAAGCTTTACTCCCGGCACTAACACTTTCACGATTACCGGCAGCACGATCGATTTCAATGGCGCCGGCCCCCAGAGCATTCCGGCTTTCAACTACAACAATCTGACCAGCAGCTCCAGCGGAACTCGTACATTAGCCAGCAGCGGCACGATCGGCATTGCCGGAACATTCACTCCGGGTACTAATTCATACACGATCACCAGCAGCACGATCGATTTCAATGGCGCCGGCCCCCTGACCATTCCGGCTTTCAACTACAACAGTCTGACCAGCAGCTCTTCAGGGGCACGCACTTTGGCGAGCAGTGGCACGATCGGCATCGCGGGGAGCTTTACTCCCGGCACTAACACTTTCACGATTACCGGCAGCACAATTAATTTCAACGGCACCGGTGCGCAAAGCATTCCGGCTTTCAATTACAACAACCTGACGATTAGTGGTGCAAGAGGCGCCGCCAACATAACACTTGCCAGCAGCGGCACCATTGGCATGGCCGGAGCATTGACTGATACTTCGACTCATAACGCGGGCAACGGTTTGGTAACGACGGGAAGCACCGTTGACTATAACGGAACTGCGGCACAGACAATCACGGCACTATCTCCTCTGGTTGCCGGAAACAGCACCTATAACAACCTGACAATTTCCAACACGACCGCGGCCGTAACCGCAAGCACGAATTTCAGCACCGGGGGAAACTTCAGCGTAAACCCAGGCGCCATTTTCGCGCCTGGATCAGCAGTCGTGATTAGCGGCTCCGGCACTCTTACTGGAAACGGCACAGTCCAGGTTACCAGGGCCACGGGTTCGACGGATTTCACCGGCCAATACACAATCACGAACAAGACTCTCGCGAACCTTACCGTTGAATTCACCGGGGCGGCCGGTCAAGGCAATGGCAGCAACAGCTTCGGCAGTTTGAAGATTAATAACTCCAGCGGTGTTTCGCTAAGCGGAAGCATCACGATCGACGGAATTCTGACCCTCGCCTCCGGAAACATCACCACCGGCTCGAATAAGGTCATCGTTAGTACAACCGGCTCGGTATCTCGAACCAGTGGATACATATTTGGGAACCTGCAAAAAAACGTAGCGACTGGTGCGACCGCAAAGACATTCGAGATAGGCGATGCGAGCAACTACACGCCAGTCGACGTGTCATTCTCGAGCGTCACGGTGGCGGGCGATCTAACGGCGAGCACCTCCACAGGCGACCATCCCAGCATTTCAAGTTCTACGATCAATACCGCGAAAACGGTGAATCGGTATTGGACAGTGACCAACAGCGGCATCGTGTTCACGAATTACAGCGCGACGTTCAACTTTGTTGCCGGAGACCTTGACGGCGGGGCGAACACGAGTGCTTTGGTTGTGGGAAAGTTTTCGTCCGGAAGCTGGAGCTACCCGACAGTGGGAACGCGCACCGCCGGCAGCACGCAGGCGACGGGGCTTACGTCATTCAGCGATTTTCAACTTGGCGAGGCGGGCGTACCGAACATCGGCATCGTGAAAGACGTCACTCCTACTGGCCCGCAGGAGCCCGGCACTGAACTGACTTACACCGTGACCTTCACCAACTCAGGCAGCACCTCAGCGCAGAGCCTGGTTATCACCGACCCCAATTCGAATGACGCAGATCCTTTGCAAAGGGTTTTCGCCAACGTTGACTACAAGGTAGGATCCGCCTCGATCTCGAACCCATGGACCGCGACGATCGAGTTCTCGAACGACGGCGGCGCGACTTGGGCTTATGCGCCCGTAAGCGGCGCTGGCGGTGCGCCGGCCGGCTATGATCGCCTGGTGACTAATATTCGCTGGACCGTGAATGGCAGTCTAACAATCAGCGCCTCCGGAAGTGTCTCGTTCATCTCGCGTATCCGCTGAAATTCGGAGCGGCGCCTCTGGCGCTGGATTTTTCCGTCATCAAGCTAAAAACATAAAGCCGCTTCTCAAGAGAAAAGCGGCTTCTGATTCGTCTGCTGACTGAAGAGTTACTGGATCACAAACACGTCATCGCCGACCGGCTGATTGAGCTTTATGTCTTTCACTTTGTATTCAGCAAAGTATGCCCCCGCACCAGGCAATTCAAATCGTTGAGTGAAATTCGTCGGAATCATCACTCCATCGTATTCCTTGAATTTGGAAATTGATGACCCGAAGGTAAAGCCGTTGTACGGAATAACATACTCGCTAACTTGAGCGGTTGCCGGATCGATGTAGTAGTCGGTGGTGTTGCCTTCGCTATCTGCAATTCGAAAACCTCGCAATTTCTTCTTGTCAGGCAAAGCCGTGACCGTGTAGCCAGGTTGATCGAACTTGCCCAGGACCGGCAGCCCAAACTTGCTGGGCGGCGGAACTTCGACGCCCGGAATATTACTGACTGATCTTTGCCCGTCATAAACTTGCTTAAAGATGAAGACGGGTTGCGCATTAATGTCGATGCGGACTTTATCGCCGGCGGTAACAATCGCAAACGTCCCCGGAATAGACTGCGTCTGGTTCGGAGCATAAAGATTGGCCGTCCCGATCACCATCGAACTCTTCAGCTTCTTGAAATTCTCGCCGCCGAGTGCCATGAGCGCCGCGCGCGCCAGTTCCACCGGCGTAGTCTTGTCCGTGATCGCGGACGGCGCAGGGATGCTGCTCTTGGCCGCAGCGGCCCCGGTTGACTTGGCAGCGTCGGGCGTTTGAGCTAACGATGCTGACGTGACTAGCAAAAGTAGTACGAGGCTAATAGCGTAGTTTCTCATCACGGGACTCCTTGCTTACGGAAATTCGAGAAGGTAAGGCTGAACTCGATCGATTTAGCTTAAGACGAACGAAAAGCAACGATCGTTAACAAACGATCAAACTCGAAACCCGTAACTCAGGTGCGAATTACCTGAGTTACGAGTTCGCTGCTTCCGCTCAAGAGAGCTATACGCTGTGATTGTTGGAAAGTTCAGAAGGTAAATCGCGCGCTGAGAGTAACTTTTCGATTGCCCGCGCCCTGGCCACCGCCGCCGAATCCACCTCCGGGTCCGAAGCCACCGAAGCTGCCTCCAACTCCGGTCGATTGACCAAACAGTGGCGACGTAAGAATGCCGACCGGTGCGTTAAGATTCACATGATTCAGCAGATTCTGAAAGTTGACTGAAAGAGTCAGCGAGTATTTTTGGGGCGATGCCGCACCACCTGGTCCACCCATCATAATCATCTGCGGGCCTGCGCCGCCGCTGGGACCACCCGGACCTCTTCCGCCACCACCCGCACCGGCAATCACCGGACCACCGCGACCAGCTTCACCGGAGCCGCGTTTTGCATCCGCACCGTCAGTCTTGGTTGTTGTACTCCCTTGCCCACCTTTTTGCGCATTCGCCGCACTGCGGTTGGCCTCGCCACCAAATCCAAATGTGCGGCTAACGCGAACGTTGACCGAAAGAGAACCTGATGCGTGACCATAATTGCGTGGAACGATTTGCTCGCCCGGTAGTGGCGACAGATTGAAGTTGCCAAATCGCGTACAACGAATGTTCGCGCTGTTGCAGTCTGCGCCGGCAGCGGCAAAGCTGGGTCGCTCGTTGTATTGCCGGTCGAGGTTAGTATCGCGCCCGGTCGTAATGTTGAATGGCGGACCCGAGCTAGCCAGGATAAAGGGACTAAAGACTAACTTCCACAATGGCGGACTGATCGTGCCAACCAAAGTGAACCGGTGACGAACGTCACCCGAACCACGGCCGAATTCACCAGTGAAGTCATAAGAATTAACCGGGAAACCGCCGTCTGTATCACTGTTCGTCTTGCTCCAGACGTAATTTCCCTGAAGCGAAATCCTCGGATTGAGCCTGGTGCTGAAGCCGGTCATTGCCTGCCACACTCTAAGCTTCCCGCTGGACTCGTATTCATTGATATCGCCAAGCGCAGGATTCGGACGAATGCCGTTTGGCGTAGCCGCGGTAAAAGTTCCCGGTAATGGCGCATTGATATCGCGCGGTCGAATCATGTGTGAGATTCGATACGAGTAAGCGCCGGCGAACATAGAAATGTTCTTTGGCAGTTGGTGTTCGACCTGTCCGCCCACTAGAGTAACCATGGGCGCTTGAAGATTAGAGGCGACGCGCCAAACCGTTTGTTGTTGCGCAGGGATCACTTGCAACTGAGCGCTATTGGGAACCGTGGGAAACAAATTCAGCAGATTGTAAATCGGCCGGGCAAGTAGCGCATCAAGATTCCCTTGTGTTGGCGCCGCGGGTGAGAATGGTTCAGCCAGGACATACTGAAGTTCGCCACTTCCGTTGAAACGGTTTGCTTGCAAGGTAAAGCTTTCATTGAACCGGTTGTAAAAGATCCCGCCGCCGCCGCGAATAACGGTCTTCGGCGGTTTTGTCGAATTAGCGGCGCCTGGCGACCACGCAAAACCAAAGCGCGGAGCAAAGTTGTACTTGCTGCTGATGTTGCCCTGATTCTCGTAGCGCAAGCCATAACTCAAAGTCAGATTAGGACGTATGCGCCAATCATCCTGGCCGTAAACACCAAAATCAACCTGCGAGACTGAGGCCGCAAAATTGCCGGTGTTAATGCTGAACTGGGCCGCGCCGCCGCCGAGTTTCCGGACGCAGTCGGCAGTTGTACCCGGGCCACAGAACGCCAGCTGCGCAGCACTCAAACCGTTTTGCTGAATCAGCAGCGTGCGCCGATAGCGATCGAGACTGCTCAGTGAAACGTTAGTGCCGGCGATCGGATTGTTGTTAGCATCGTAAGCCGGGCCAAAACCGCCTGTAAACGTCCAACTTCCGCCGGTGTTACTCGGATTGTCGTCGCTAATACTCACGCCGCGGATACGTCCGCCAAATTTGAAGGTGTGCATTCCCTTCTGAATCTGCGTGAAGTTGTTCAGCTCCCAGCGCCTGTTTTCGTTAATCGTGTGACCAACTCCCGAGCACGCGGCGGACGTGAGGCAACCATTGAATGAGGCGCTCACGTTCAGCAGCGGAAGCGTGTTGCCCAAAGACTCGCTTCGATTGTGAGAGAACTGGAAGCGCGTCTCGTTGATTGTGAACGCGTTGATGACTGCTGTCTCAGTCAGTTGGATATTGTGGTTTTTGGACTGGAACTGATAGCCACGCTGCGGCAGGGTGAAATTGCCAATTCCATTATTCTTAGTCTTCGATTCGAAAAAGTTGTAACGCGCAATCAACGTGTTCCGGTCGTTGATTGCATAATCAAAGCGCGGCCCAAGGTTCGTGTTTCGTCGCGGCACTAAAGCACCGAGACCAACCTGTAGCGGATTAAGATTCGAGTCCAAAATCGTGGCGCGGACCAGGTCGTTGTCATCCGTCTCGTTCCGGTTCGCCTCAAAGAAAAATGACGCTTTCTTCTTCACGATTGGCCCGCTTATGTTTCCGCCGAACTGCCGCTGCTGATAAGGCGAACGCTTACTGGAGCTAACCGCGAAGGGATTGCGCGAATTCAAACTCTCGTCCTGAAAATTAAAGTTCAAGCCACCGCGAAGCTTGTCTGTTCCCGGCCGGGTCAGAATGTCTATGCGTCCTGACGGCTGATCGTTTTCCGGCGCGAAGGGATTCTGATTGATGCGAATTTCGCGAATACTTTCTTTGGGCGGCATGTTACCGCCTGAAAATCCGTCGATAAAAATCTGCCCACCGCTCGGACCTACTTGAGGACCGGCCAGCGCCTGCAACGCCGCCGCGAGTTCGTCCGGATCATCCGGCAGCGCGTCCAGGTCTTTACCACTAATAACCTGTTGGTTCGCGTTGTTGTTGGCGTCCGTACTGACGGGCGTATCGGCATTCACCTTAACCTGCGTTTCGATCGCCGCAATTTTTAGGGTGAGATTTACCGGGTCGCGACGTGCCGCGGTCACATCAACCGCGGTCTCTTCTGAGGTCGCAAAGCCCACGGCGATGGCGTGGATCTTATACTTGCCCGGGGCCAGGTTGGTAAACGAGTAGCTGCCGTCGGCATTTGTCGTGGCTACCTTTTGCGCGCCGTTCGCGTCAGTCAACGTGACGGTGGCGCCGACGATCGTCGCACCAAATTCATCGCTGATCGAACCGCGCAGCGTCGCACGGTTCTGAGCGAAAACTGAAACTGAGAATGCGACGACTAAGGCGACGCAAGCGATAGGGAAGACTAACTTTCGAATATTCATCATTGAACTCATCTCATTAGAAAACAACCGCGCGCGATTGGAGGATCCGTTTCGCTAAACGCGGTTGCTCTGAAACCCAAACTGCGAGATCAGAGGGAATTGATCACGGCCCGCCAAGGCCGCCAAACATACCGCCAAAACTTCCATTCAGATCGACACCGCCCTGCGGACGCGCTCCACCTTGCTGTGGACGCGCAGCGGCCATGGCCAAAAGCATTTCGGCGCCACTAACAAGCTGGATCGCTGTCAACTGCGTCGGATCAGCGCCGGGCAGACTCGACATCAGAATCGTGTCGCCCACTTTCAAATCATTAATCGTAATCGTTGGCAGCCGTTCGAGCATATCCGCCATATTGCCGCCACGCCCGCCGCCGCCCTGCGGTCCGCCGCCTGGCCCAGCGCCTTGCGGTCGCGGTCCTTGACCCTGCGCCGTCTGACCTTGTCCCGCCGTTTGCCCTTGTGCCTGCTGTCCCTGACCCTGCGGACGTGCCTGGCCCGGGCCTGCTCCTTGTCCACCGCCGCCTGGTCCGCCGGGACCCGCTCCACCACCAAACATCATTGCCGCGCCTTGCGGCAGGCGACGAATGATTGAGTCCGGCTTGAAAACAATCGTCAGCGGCTTTTTGGTAGTCAGATCGTTAATCTTGATTTGATTGTTGGCCACGTCGATTTCAGTTACGGTGCCGCCGGCGATCTTGAAGGTTCCGAAGACGACCTCTTCGGCGGTCAGGTGCGTTCCATCAGCGCTCTTATCGCCAAGCGCACGCAACTGATCCTTTACTTTGACTTCCTCGAGCTTACTTGGTTTCGCTTCGCTGTACTTCGGCACCGTGTCCGGCGGATACCTCCGCATCAAAACCTTGTCGGTGATGGGAATAATGACCGACTGTGTTTGACCCGTCAGCGAGCTACTGGAAACTGTGATCTCACGAGTCGATGGATTAACTGAGCTCACGATTCCACTCACCCCGCGCTTGCGCCATTCCGCGCGCTCAGCCTCCTGCTTTTTCGCCAGGTCTGCTTTCGACATGACGACGAGCTGCGCCGCCGGCACTGTCGTCTGATCGGTGCCCGGTCTCCAACGTGCCCATACGCGGTCGCCAGAGCCCACGTCCGCAAGCGTGATGTCGGCAGCCCCGGTCAGGGATTTTGCCCCGGGCGCCATACGTTTGTACTGCGTCTTCTCGTTCAAGATGACGGTCGAAAGCACGCCGCTTTCAGCGCGCACGATCATCTGACTTGTGGTCGCGTCGATATTCTTGACTTCACCTATGACGCCGGGAATTTGCGCGGCCGGTGAAGGCGTAGTTGTTTGCGCCCAAAGCGCGCCGGCAGCGCCGAGCACAATGACAAACGATAGAAGTAATTTTAGTGATTTTGGCACGGTTATATTCATTTGAACTCTCAAAGTATTCATTATTTACGCCCCACCAAACCAGTTAGTTGCAAAAAGTTCGATTTAGTTCCACGAAGAATAATGGCCGAAGAATGGATCGACGTCCAGAATAATGAATTATTAACGTTGCTTCTTCTGGTCGCCCTCGCGCTGGGCGTCTTGTTGGGCAACCATCGCGTCAAATTTTTGTTGTTGCTCCGGCGTCAGCAGCGCTCGAATCTTGGTACGCGCTTTTTGTCGCGGCTCTTCAAAACGCGGCCGCAACTCGGCGCGCAGCGAACGATATTCATTACGCGTCTCGTCGAGAATCGTACTGACAGACTTTGTTTGATCCTCAGTCAGATTCAAATCGCGACGCATCTTTTCGAAGCGATCGTGAGGTGCATTCCGATCGCTGCGAGCCATAGCGTGATAGAAACCGGTTACGGCCCCGATGGTGAACGCGCCGGTGAAGGTTCCCAGCACAAACACGATCACCAGCACGAGCCATACCTTTAATGTTGTGTGACCTTGCATTGTTATTTCCCGTAATTCCGATCGAGGACGATGTTGAATACGTCGTCGCGCGACAAGCCGTTCCGGCTGGTAAGCACGGTCTGCTCGACACCCGGATCAAGGGCCCCAATCAGAGGTTCATCATCAGCCTGGGGTGTTGAGACAACGACAGACTGGCTTGACCATACAGTGAGAACTGCAGCCAGAATAGCCACCAGAGCCATCGCCGGAACCGCGCGCCAGGCGACCTGAATTAAAGACAGCCAACCGCTCGACTCTTCACGTCGCCGGCGCTCTTCGCTTATTCCGGCGCGCACCCGGGTAAACAGAAACGGCGAAGAGGCAGCGGCTTCAATCTCGCTTTCACTCGCGGTAGCTGCCATTAGGATGAGCTTTCCGGCTCGATCCAACTCTTCAGTTTTGGGGCTGTTCGATTCGAACATCTTAACTTCTCCTGCGGCGCTAGTTTACCGCGCTCATCATCGAAAGACGATTAAAAACCATCAAAAGTTACAAGAATTCTCCCCTCCTTTTGGGGGATTTCACATTATAAGTAACGTTGCAGCACACGGCGAAGATTTGCCCGGGCGCGATGCGCACGGACCTTCACTTTTGAAATGGACCAGTTGGTCACTTCCGCGATTTCCGCCACCGAGAATCCTTCCACATCAAGCAAGGTCAGCACCAATCGATCGTCAGCATTCAAACGAGCCAGCAGCTTGGCCGCCAGATCGCGCGAAACAAGTTCGGTCTCGACATCCCGCGGCGGCGATCGAAGCTGCGCCGCAAATTCCTGTGCTTCGCTTTCTTCGATGTCACCAAAACCCTGTTCGGGACGACGACGCGCGCGGCGCAGATGATCGTAGCAACAGTTAATAGCTATCTGGGACAGCCAGGCTTTAAATGAGGCCGCGTGGGTGCCGTGATAACTGCCGAGCGCAAAGTACGCCTTAGTAAAACTATCCTGGATGATCTCTTCAATCTGTTCGCGCTGCGCAAAAAACCGGCTGGCCACGCGCGCAACCTGACGGCGATGGCGCTCGAACAATTGCTCGAATGCGCCTTCGTCCCCGGCGGCGGCCGCCCCGACCAGGACATCATCTGTCGATTGCGATAGCTCCACTTTGATGAATGAGTACGACGCCCGGCAGCGTCAGGCATTGCCGCGCGCGGTCTTCTTCCAACCGACCCGATATCGCGCGGTTAAGGCCAGCCCCAGACTGGCCACCAGCAGACCCGCTTGCACGAACGGCCAAACGTATGGAATCGAGGACAACACGATCCAGAACGTGACGCCGAGTAAAAGCATCACCGACTCAGACTGAAGTTGCGGCCAGATCTTCCGCTGCAACCAGCGCCCGGTGGTCATGATGATGACCACCCGGCCGAAAACAGTGGCCACGATTGCCAGCAGCAGTGCCATCACGGAAATAGCGGCGCCAAAGATCGACGGCAATAGCCACAAACTTCCCAGCACACCCAACGTTATGACGATAGATCCGATCAAGCCAATTAACGCCACCCGCAAACTCGTCAATTGTAACCGCGTCACCGCGCGACTGATGGTGTTCGGCATGACGGCCGTCAACGCCAGGGCCACCACAAACCAGATTAAGATCGCCAACAGGCGCGTGCCAAAGAAGACGGCTGATAATTGTGGATGCAGAACGCTGAAAGGATCGCGCATGACCCGGCGCAGTTGATCTTCATACCCCGCATACATGATCGTGACGCTTTTGGGATCACGATCGGGCGCAGATTTTCCATGGTGATAAATGCCGCCCAGCACAATCACGTCACCACCTATTCGCGCTCCTTCGCGCTGAATCACCGATCCGCCAATCGCGGCTACGTCGCCTTCGACCGCGCCTTCGACAATCACATCGCCGCCAAAGGCGATCGCACCTTCCTTTACTGTGCCGGTAATGCGAATCGATTGGCCCAAGCCGAAAACAGTGGTGTTGGCCACGCCTTCAATTACGCGCGCCTGCGGGTCGCCAGGGTGTTCTTCGTTTGCAGGTTGCGCGGCAGCAGCGATGACCAGCAGCACCAGCGCAGCGATCAGCGCCGACGTCCTTTTCAGGTGATGTGAAGCCGCAATAATGATTTGCGATGTTAAAGGTGGCCGGACTTGGATTGCGATCATTGAACGGGACGACTCCTATTCAATGATTTGTGCACGATGATAGTTAGCTATGAGCAAAGACAGGAAAGAGATCGACACGAGAAATGCGAGTACAAAAAAGAAACGGGAACCGGTTTGAGCAAACAACATCGCGCGGCCAATCATCCGAATCACCACGACCGCGCTCGACGCGGCTTCTGAGGTAGCTCGCCACACAAGATCGACCAGGACGCGCGTGACCCTGAAGAACGACCGCAGCGGATCAAACACGACGGCCCGCGTGGCCGCGCCCAGCAGCCCAAAGGACACTAGCGCCAGGATCGCGCAGAGTTGCAAGGCGCGTCGCCGCTCCCGGCGATCACGCATGCCCGTCAGATCGTTTTCAGCGTGGGCCGTGACGATGCGAGCAAAATTATTCGGCAGGTGAAACGAGCGCGCATCACTGAAAGCCACGTCGAGCGTGCAAAGCAATTGGCGTTGGATTCGCAACTCTGTCGTACAAGAGGCACAGGACCTCAGGTGCTGCTCGAATTCATCCAGGGCAACACCCGTCAACTCGCCATCAAGAAACGCGGCGACATCCTCAAGTTGACACCTGTTGTCGAGAGGGTCTTGCATAAGATCAAATCATGAGCGATCGATTCCGCGCTGGACCAGCAGGTCGCGCATGGCCTCGCGCGCGCGGAACAAACGGTTCTTTACCGTGCCCAGCGGCAAACCGGTAACTTCGGCGATTTCGTCGTAACTCAGATCATGAGAATGCCTGAGGATGATCAACTCGCGATACGACCCCTGCAGGAGTTGAACTACCGATTCAATTTCCGAGCGGCGTTCTTTTCTCTCGCTCTCCTGTTCCGGCGTGAGCCGCCGGCACTCGATCGCGACTTCCCGGCGCTCGCCGTCGACACTGCCTGTCAACGCCTGTTCGCGCACCGCGTGACGCCGCAAGTGATCGATCGCCGCGTTATGGGCAATCTTGTAAATCCAGGTTGAGAATTTGAATTCAGATCGATAGCGCGCCAGCGAATTGTAAACTTTGATGAAAACTTCCTGAGTAAGATCGAGCGCGGAATCATAATCGCCAACCATGCGATAGACGTATGCCGCGATCGGCCGTTGGTAACGCCGCACGAGCTCCTCGAACGAGGCTTCGCGGCCGGCGACTGCGGTTTGCACGAGTTCACCGTCGGCGAGCTTTGTCAGGTTGGCTAAAGAAATGGCTGCGCTCATATTGGTTGCTGCGATTCTACGCCTGGTGAAACTCGAAAGTTTCAAGATGCTCAGCTCAAAATACTTGTCAAGGCCTTGATTTTGCCTACCACGCCAGGCGCGCCAGGCCCGCGGGTGCGGCAATCGCATCGAAATTGAGGCTGTCAGTGGGCACCAGCAAACCCACATCGGCCGCATCGAGTGGTTTGAGACTGACGCCCAGGGCCTCTTGTGCAATATCGGCAACTCGCCTTTTGTCGAGATGTTCGCCAATGACTAACAATCGATCGACTGCGGTTTCCACCTGCGCGCCCGCCCGGTCCCGATAAAACAACAGGATTCGGTGAAGCTCGTCGTCACATTCCGCCGGCTCGCAAATAACCGATCGCACTGCCAGCGGCCGATCGCCGCGCATGAGGACCGCCGTGAATCCTTCTTCGTGAGCAGTAAACAATAGTCCGTCGCCGCGAGTCCCATTTCGCAGCCACTGTTCCTCACCCGCGTGCCGGGGAAGAATTAAGCCGGCATGCCATCTCAGTGCATGAAATAATGATTCGTATTCCGCCAGCACGTCCTGTCGAATTGCGTTCACCAGGTACCGCGCCTGGCGCTGCGCGTCGGGAGCCATCGGCTCGCGCGATACTCGCAGTTCTGAAAGTGGAGCGCCGAAACTACGCTCGACCTTCCATTCAAACAGTTCTTCAGTTTCACGACGAGAGGCGGCCGTGCCCTCGATCGTTACGATTGCCGATCGGGTCGCCGCTTCGGGCAGCGATGCTGAGAATTTGCGTTGTCGTAGAAGTCCGGCGCTGGTCACCAGGTCCCGCAGGGTTCTGGCCAATTCGTTTTGATCGCTGATGTTTGTCTGATCAAAGCTGGGCTTAACCAAGTCTGCCGGCAGCTTGATCGAGGCAGCGCGTCTCACGGCCCACCCACCGCGCGCGCGATCCAATTGCACAACTGAGGCGCTGTTGCTTTCGATGCCGACGGCCGCCGGCGGCAGACGCGCCCTCACCAATTTGTAAAAAGGATTTGATGGCATCTTGTCAGTCGTCAGTCGTCAATTGTTAGTTGCGGAATCGCTGTATACAACCGACTACTAACTACGGACAACTGAGGTTTTTCACCATTCACTGTACGGAGTGCCTTCGGTAGAAACTTCGCTGGACGAGCTATGCACGTCAGTGACGCCCGTGCCGCCCTCGCTCGAATAAGGGTCATCGCCGGTGACAATGTTCCAATCCTTGTTATCAGTGATTGGATCTTTTGGCACCTCGCGCATATACCCGGAGGTGATCAAATCATCAAGCGACTGTGGCAGCTTTCCCTTATCGGCGGCGTATTGATCGATGAGTTCGCGCATCTTGTGCAGATCGTCTTTCAAGACCGTCTCGCGCGCGTGCATGATCGTCTTGTGGTATTGCGGCAAGGCGACGGCAGCCAGGATGATGATGATCGAGATCACAATCATCAATTCGAGCAGGGTAAAGCCACGAAAACCAGAAGGCAAAAGGCCGAAAGCAGAAGGCCGCGAATGTCTTCCCGACTCTTCCTGCTTACTGCTTTCTGCTTTCTGCTCACTGCTATTACCAGTCACGATATTTCTCTCCATTCAGCGCCACGCCGTCCGACTTTGAGTGCACGTCAAAAATATTCTCTCCGCCCCACGAAGTAGAGTCTGAAGCGTCGTAGCACGAACGAAATTCCCAATCAGCTTTGCCGGTTATTGGATCGACGGGAATCTTCCGCAAATAAACCTTGATCTTGGGCTGCTGCGAATCCTCGGTCGCCGCCTCGGTCGCCGTATAATTCATGTTGCCGCGCCGGCCCATGTTGCCGGCGCTGATCGGCAGGACGTTCACACCCTTTACCAGCGTATCCAAATCCGGCGGAAAACGATCAGGATTGTCAGCGGTGAAAATCGTCGCGTCTGTGATAGCAACTCGCACTCGCGGATCAGCGAAGATGTTCGGACCCTGTCCCTGTCCCTGCCCCTGTCCCTGCACGGGGGGCCGACTCCCGGACTGCTCCTGCTGAGCCGTCGTCTGCCCCTGCTGTTGATTGACTTGCATCTGCGCGCCGGCAACTGCTTCGCGATGGAACTGATCTATGGCTTCGCGCATTTCGCGCAGCGCCCCGCGGAGCTGCTGCTCCTTTTGCCTTTTTTCTGAAACCTGAGCCAGGGGGATAATGCCGAGCGTGAGAATCGCCAGGACCGCCACGGTAATCACCAACTCGATGAGTGAAAACCCGTTCGTCTCAGAATGCAGACTGTAGCGGGCAGCAGGCAGAAAACGCGGGCCGGTCTTCTGCTCTCTGCTGGCTGCTTTCTGCTGGCTGCCTTCTGACTTCACTATTTCACCGTCAACTTAATAGGTTCAAGCTTCAAGAGTAGTGGCCGGCCATCGCTGGCGACAACATTCACATTCGAAAGGTCGAACATCAGAGTACTATCGCCGGCGGCCAACGCTTCAACATCGATATTGAATATGGTTCCATCCGCCGTCACCGTAGAGCCGGCCGCAGGCACCAGCGAAATCAGTATCATGCCGTGGTTGTCGATCGATTGGGTCAGGGTGGGCGGTGTCTTCGCATTCGCGAACAGATCGCCCATCGAAACTGAATTGACCTTCATCACTTTTGGATCGAAGCGCAACATTACCAGCGCGAGTCCCAGGGGCGCGTCAGATTTCACTCGCAGTTGAAGCTGCTGCTTGTCGCCAACCTTCAATTCTGACTTCTCCGGAGTAACGCTCAACTCGATGAGCGAAGTTGCCGGTTCCGCGGAGTTTGCGGCGGTTGAATTGCTTTCGCTCTTCACAGCCACATCTGTCACTGGCGTAAGCACCGTGTCCTGCTTCGCGCTGAGGCTGGTTTTTGAGACATTCGTCGGCGCTGACACCAACGATTTCAAAGCCGTACTCACGTCAGCGGTTTGTAGCACCGGCGCATTCTGGCTGGTGGTAATCGCGGCAGACTTGGGCTGTGGCATCGCCGCCTCCGTTTGCATTGATGCCATCACGCGGTTCGGCTCCGTCGCCGATGTCGTCGAGGACGTTTGTAGCCCAGCCACAGTGGGTTGGGCGGAGGTATTCACGGCGACGGTTTGCTGCTCGGATACTTTTGCCTGATCGCCAGCATCGGTTTTGATTGCGGGCTCATAAGCAGGGGCAGCGTCCGGAACCTGGATCACCGCGTCCTTCGGAAGGCGCCGAGCTGCGGCAATCTGCTCGTCGCGCTCCGTCTCTCGCAGCATCGCTTCCAGCGATCCGGTCGTCGGCGCTTGCAATGTGCCGCTCGGCCTCATCTGTTCATCACGCGGAGTCACGGCCGGGGCGCGCAACACACGCGGCGTAACTGCAATCACGATGTCCACCTGGCGATTGTCATGCGTCGGCGAAGTGAACAGTCGGCCCAGAATCGGAAGTCCGCTGAGAAAGGGCAAGCCTTGCCGGCCGTCAGATTGCACATCCTGCGAAACACTGGCCAGCATCATCGTGCGATTGTTCTGCACGCGTGCCGTGCCTTGCATCGTACGCTCAGTAAATGTCGGTGTGGGCGAACCCGCGTTCACAACATCCTTTGATTCGATGTTCATCTTTACCTGGACATCGAGGTTCGGAAAAACGATCGGCGTAAACTTCAACGTCAGACCCGTCGGCTCGTAATTAATGACCGGAAAGCCGCCGCCTCCAAAGGGTTGATTGACCGATGGCGTGGTGGTGCCGGTCTGTTGTACACCGAACGGAAAGGCCTGAGCAGTTTGCACCGGCACACGTTGACCGATGCGAGCGCTGGACTCTTCATTGTTGAAAGCGTGGATTTGCGTAGACGCCAGCAGCTTCGAGTTGTTTTTACTTTGAAATGCCGTGAGCACCGAGGGAGGAATAACCAACGCGGCCGCGCCGGCAGTCGGCACACCGGCCAGGATGCTGGCTACATTAACGCCGACGTTCGTCGCGGTCGTGGCGGCGTTCGAAGTAAGAACCGAAAGTCCCGGCGAACCGCCCAGATTGAAATTCCCCGAGCCCAATTGATTGCCGAGCTGCAAAAGATTGTTGCGCGATACTTCATAGATATTGACGTCCATCACGACTTCGGCGCGATCCTTATCGAGACTCTCGAGCAACTCGCCGATGAGCTTGACGTTCTCCGCGGTATCTCGAACGGTTAAGCTATTCGTGTCTTTGTCCGAAACTACTATCGGCTGCGGCCTTCCGACCGAAGCTGGCAAAGCTTGGGTAAGGAGCGCCTTTATTTTGTCAGGGTCGGAATTCGCAATAAAAAAGGTGCGCACGACCAGTTGCTGGTACTGCGGGCGACGCGATTGATCGGCAACCAGGACCGTTCGTTTATCAAGCTTCTGAAAGAAGAGGTTCTCCTGAAGGAACAGCAAATCGAGCGCCTTGGCGGTCGTAACTTTTTGGAGGTTCAGATCCACCGGGCGCGGCTGCGCAAACGACTGACGATCAAACATGACGTTCAAATTCAAGTCCGACGCCAACGATTTGATGACATTCTTGATGTCGACCCCATTGAAATTGATCGTCCGCTGCACTTCGGGCTTCGCCGTGAGCTCTTGCTCCTGGTCGCGCGTAGTAGTAGGTTGCGTCGGAGTTCCCCCTCCCAATGAATCATCCGTTTTCGGAGTGCCATTGCTTGTGTTTGAGACGGCCAGTCCCTGTTTCACTTGCTCGAGCCGTAGCATTCGTTCCATTTCTGAAACGGCAAGCTGGTTCACGGGATCGTAACCAAAGGCTTGTCGAAAAGCGTTGTAAGCGCCGACATAATCACGCTGTTCAGCCAGCGAGCGCCCCTGCTGCATGAACGCCTGCGAGGCGTAGAAGACCGCGCGCCGGTAATGCAATTGATAATCGACATTACTCGGATCGGCAGCCAGCGCGAGCGTGAATTCCTGCGCCGCTTTTTCCCACTGCTGCGCCTGCTCGTGTTTCATGCCCTCGGTGAAGTGCTCTTTGCCCTTATTCGCAAACACGGACATAGGCAGCGCCAACATGCAACCCACGATTGCGAGCGCCAGAATTGAATGCCAACGGTTTCTTGATGTCATAACTGAACCTCTTGCTGATGTGCCAGTCTTTGGATAAGCGACCGAAAACCCCGGCGCTTGCTACTTACACGCGATGAGGGGGAACCAGTTCCGCAATGCCCAAAACCTTTGCAGTTTAACAGAAAAACTCAATTTAAGGGGACAGGAGACTGAGACTTGCACGGCTTCCCCTTTGTCGAGACAAAACGATTAAGGCCTGGCGTTTAGATTCACTTCCTCGACAAAAGTTACCCTATTAATTTCATGTAAGGTGGAAACACCTGAAAAAACTTTTTTTAGGGCTGATTCGCGCAGACTGGTAAGCCCCTCCGCCTCGGCCGCGCGGCGGACTTCCGAACCTGGCCGGCGTTCGACGATCATTTCGCGAATGTTGTCGCTGAGATCGAGCAACTCATGAATCGCTGTCCGGCCTCGATAGCCTGTGTGGTTGCACGCGTCGCATCCGACATTTGAATAAAATACTCGATTTCGATTTTCTTCAGGACGCAGGCCTGATTCCATCAGTTCGATATCAGAAGGGTGAGACGCGCGGCGACAAAATGTGCAGAGTATGCGCACCAATCGCTGGGCCAGAACACAATTCAAAGACGAAACGAAGTTATAAGGTTCGACTCCCATGTTGAGGAATCGTCCGATCACGTCGATCACATTGTTGGCGTGCACGGTCGTGAAAACCAGGTGACCAGTCAGCGCTGATTGAATAGCGATCTGTGCGGTTTCCTCGTCACGAATTTCGCCGACCATGATCTTGTCCGGATCGTGACGCAGGATCGATCGGAGCCCGCGCGCAAATGTCAGCCCCTTCTTTTCGTTGACCGGAATTTGCGTAATGCCATGCAACTGATATTCAACCGGATCTTCAATTGTAATAATCTTGTCTTCTTCGTTGCGGATTTCGTTGAGCGCGGCGTAAAGCGTCGTCGTCTTACCGGAACCGGTGGGCCCGGTCACCAACACCATGCCGTAAGGCTCAGCAATGTAACGGCGAAACTTGCGCAGGTCGTCAGGATCAAAACCGACTACATTCAAATCCAGGTTCTTAAATTCTTCGTTGATTTGTTCCTTATCCAGGATACGAATCACCGCGTCTTCGCCATGCACAGTCGGCATGATCGAAACACGAAAGTCCACGTTGCGGCCTTTGTAACGAACTCGAAAACGGCCGTCCTGAGGCACGCGACGCTCTGCGATATCAAGTTCAGACATCACCTTGATGCGTGAGATCAGGGTTTGGTGATAAGCCAGATCGATCGGATCTACCTTCTGATATAACGCACCGTCAATGCGGTACTTAACCTGGACTTCGGTATCGCGGGTTTCGATGTGAATGTCAGAAGCGCGTGACTCCATCGCGTTGTAAACGATTGTGTCGACCAGCTTGATGATTGGCGACATCTCGCTATCAGTCGCCAGCCGGTCGAGATCCAGAACTTCTTCTCCCGTCTCGGTCTCGCGCACCAGCGAAATGCGAAATCCGGATGCGGCTTCCTGCAAAACGCGCTGGGTTGCATCGCCTTTGCGCAGCACCACGTCTATCGCGCCGGCGGTGGCTACCGAAGGAACGATTCGCATGCGTAACGCGCCGGCGAGCTCGTCCAACCGATCGAGATCAGTTGGGTCGGCCATCGCGATGTGCAGCTTTCCATTCTCCCGTCTCAGCGGGACAAACTGATGACGCACCATCAGATCGACGGGCACTTCAGACAGCAACGAATAATCGATCGGCGATTCGCCGTCCTGCGGCAAAAGGTTTACAAACGGCAGGCGATAACGCCGCGCCAGCTCCTTGGCGTCGCGCATCTCAGGCGGTTCAATCGCCACCGGCAGATCGTCGTCGGCCTGAGTCATCCCGGTGCGGATCGCATCGGCAACTTTCACGTCACCTTGTTCGTCAGTCAATTGCTTCATTCTGTAGCGCAAGCTGTCAGCTTGCGGTCTTTCTTCTCTTCCAATCGCAAGCTAACAGCTTGCGTTAGCGCAGCGAGATGCGGTCCAGCTGCTACTAATTGTTTGTTCCGGGCATCTACAGTGGCGCCGAATCCTTCGAGGGTACGAGAGCCCAAGAGACTCAAGTCGCCGCTGTGCGCGAAAACGATTTCATCTACAGTTTCGAACCCATTCACTTTGATGATGGCATAACCGATATCCCGGGTGATGACTTCGCCATTTGCCATTACAAAGTGCCGGTTCGGTTTTTCAACTTCAACCCCAATTTCTTTCAACACACTTTCGGGAATCCAGGTAAATTCCGATCCGTTATCGACGACGAGTTCTTCGATCAAAGAAGACTTCTCCCTCAGTGCCAAATTCTTGACCGTGCAATCTACGTAAAAGACTCCCATCTCGTCACAACAATTCGCAAGTTAACAACTTGCGTTACCTCAATGCATCTGCGGGCCATTCGAAATCGATTGAATGATCGGCAAATAGATCGCCAGCAGAATTATCACGACCACGCCGCCCATCACCACCAGAATCGCAGGCTCAAGAGTCGTCGTCAACTGCTCTAATTTTACCTCTGACTCCGCTTCGTAAAAGGTCGCGACCTCGTCCAGCATCTCGCGCAGACTGCCGGAGCGCTCGCCGATACCAATCATGTCGATCGCCAATTCGGGCATCCACTTTGCGGTTTCCAGGCTTTCAGTAAACGATCTTCCCTCTCGAATCAGCGGAAGTATCGCCGAGCTCCGGTGCCGCAGTTCCAGATTCGTAATCGATTCAGCCGCAATCTCCCACGACTCGACAATGGTGATACCGCCGGCGAGCAGCGTCGCCAAAGATCTTGCGGCCTGCGATGCTGTCATTTGCACCAGCAGCTTGCCGGCCAGCGGCAGCTTCAACATTGCTCTATCGATCACCAGGCGGCCCGACGGCGTACGCGACCAAATGAAGAGTCCAACCGACCCAACGATCAGCGTCGGCACGACCCAAATCGCGTTCCGCATCATCCAGCCCGATAACGCCAAAACGATTATTGTGATTGTCGGCAGGTTGCTCCCAAATCCGGAAAACAAATCCGACATGCGTGGCACCACAAAGGTCGTAAGAAAGATCACCATGCCTAAGCATGCAAAGAGCAGAAACGCGGGATAAGCGAGCGCGCCGCGAATCTTTCTGCGCAGCCCAACTGAGCGTCGCATGTAATTCACGTACCGTGACAGCACATCATCGAGCGCGCCTGATCGCTCGCCAGCCAAAATCGAAGCCGTATAGATTCGCGGGAACGTCGCGCCCTGGGCCGCGAATGCCTGCGACAGCGCCGCGCCGCCGCGGATCGCTTCTTCAACTTCTTCGAGCACCACCCGCAATCGCACCGAAGCTGCTCTGCGGCGCAACATGGTGATCGCCTGCAAAATCGGAATTCCCGCCCGCAGCAACGCCGCTAACTGTTGATTGAAAAGCAGAAAATCGTTTGCCTTGACGCGCGTCCGTCCGCCCACGCGGCCCATGTTGGTCAGCGACGCGACGCCTTCAGCCTTCGGCGGCGTGACCGCGAAAACCTTAAAACCTTCACGTTCAAGTCGCGAGCGCGCGTCATTAGCGGCGATCGCTTCGACGGTACGCGTCACGATTTCGCCCGCAGGCGTTCCTAAACGAACAATAAATTCAGCCATTTTCCAAGTCGGAGTATAACATGTGGTCCCTGGCGGGCGGGTCAGAACCCCGAGCGATAGCGCGGGGATCAAACTTGCCATCCGAGAGGTTCCCTGATCCGGTCGCTACCGCTCCCGGTTCTGAAACTTCATCGTTGCCATCACGCCTGAACCGCCGTCAAGTTGCAGAAACCTGAATATTTAGTTGACGTTTCAAATCGTTTGAAATATTGTCCGCCCGATTTCTGTGACAGCTCAGAACCCGGAGCGGCCCCCCCGCAGGTATGTTGTTGCCGATGCGAGGGCATCATTGACTCAGCGTTGCTTCACTGATCCGGTCATTATCCCGACAAGTCGGGGTTCTGTAACTAATCAAAACGGAGACATCTATGGCAGCGATCACTCCAGCTCAATCGACCGCAACACTACCCGCCGATGGTTTGCGATTAGTCCGCGGGTTGAGTTTGCTCGACGCGACCATGATCGTGATTGGTTCAATGATCGGATCGGGAATCTTCATCGTCTCTGCAAAGTCGATGACGCTGGTCGGTTCGCCGGGCTGGATGCTGGCGGCGTGGGCCATAGCCGGAGTGATCACGATCACGGGGGCGCTGTGCTGTGCTGAACTGGCGGCAATGATGCCGCACGCCGGCGGGCAATATGTCTTTCTGCGCGAGGCTTACGGACCGGCGACCGGATTTCTGTTCGGCTGGACACTGTTCTTCGTCGTGCAAACCGGAACGATTGCGGCCGTCGCAGTCGCGTTCGCCATCTTCATGGGCGTCCTGACGCCGACGATCTCAGAAAATGTTTACCTGATTCATCCGATTCACCTCGGAAGTTATGCCATCACGCTTTCAACACAGCAGCTGGTCGCCATAGTCCTGATCATTTTTCTCACCTTCACGAATACGCGCGGACTAAAGACCGGCAAAGTCATTCAGAATACTTTCACCTTTACCAAGACCGCTGCTCTGATTGGTCTGATCGTGGTCGGTTTATTGCTTGGACGAAACGCCGGCAGCGCCGCCTTCGCGTCGAACTGGTGGAACCCCTGGGCCAACGCCGGATGGAATCCCAGTATGGCCCAGCCGGGCATGCAAACCACGAGCGGATTATGGCTGTTGATGCTTGTAGGGCTGGCAATGGTCGGCCCACTGTTCGCCCAATCGGCATGGAACAATGTCACCTTCACCGGCAGTGAGATTCGCGAACCTGGACGCAATCTTCCGCGCGCTCTGTTGATTGGTTGCGGCGTAGTCGTGTTGCTTTATCTGCTGGCAAATCTTGCTTACGTAGTCACGTTGCCGTTGAATGCGTTTCCAGCGCTGCGCGTGCCGCCCAATACACTGGCGACTGAAACAATGAAAGCGGCGCTAGGCCGGCCGGGACTGATCCTGATGGCAATTGCGATCATGGTTTCGACCTTCGGATGTAACAACGGTCTGATTTTGGCAGGCTCCCGGATTTACTACGCGATGGCGCGCGATGGATTGTTCTTCAAACGCGCGGCGAACCTGAGCCCGCGGCACGTTCCGGTGGTTGCTTTGATCGCGCAAGGCATCTGGACATGCCTGCTTACTCTTCCGCGAACGGTCACGACCGATCCGGTTACTCATCAGTTCAAGTACGGACAGGTTTACAGCCAACTGCTGGATTACGTGGTTTCGGCTGATCTGATTTTTTATGCGCTGATGGTGGGCGCGGTTTTTGTGATGCGTCGTAAAGCGGCCAATCTCGAGAGGCCTTATCGCACCTTCGGCTATCCGGTGGTGCCGGTCATTTATATAGTCCTGGCCGTTTTGTTGGTGATCGATCTGGCGTATCTCACGCCGGCAACTTCGGGGATTGGATACTTGTTGGTGCTCGCAGGCATTCCCGTGTACTGGATATGGAGAAGGCAGGCCAAAGCTGCGTGAGCTTTAGGCCTGCCTTCATTTGCGGTGGCACGCGCATCTTGCGCGTGATTCACGGGCGGGACGCCCGTGCCACATCGAGATCATCAGAAACGCGGAGGTCCACCCGGTCTGCCGCCGGGTCTTGGCCCGCCACCTCCGGGTCCACCAGGTTGTGGTCCAGCCCCGCCTGGTCCACCCGGCCCGGGTCGCGGCCCTCGTGCTGGTCCATCCGGGCCACCCGGACCACGCTCTCGCCGCTTATCGTCGGGCTGCATCATGGTGCTTCGCATTGTTTGCAGCTTCATCTGCTGGTCCGGCGTCAGCTTGTTCTTAATCCGGATCGCCATCCCCATATGCAGCGTTTTGATTTCACGTTCGGCATCGAGAACTTTGCTGAGTTGGGCCAGCGCTTGCTGTTCGTTGACTCGATTCGCCTTCATGGTTTCGTGCAGAGCCTCCATCGCATCCTGCAACTGCCACTGCAAATCGTTAAAGCGCGTCGTCGTCTTTTGAATCTCGTCACGCATAAACGTTTTTTGCTCCGGCGTGAGATTCAATTCGCGCGCATGCTGCATGATCATCTCGGGCGGAAACATCGCGTCAGCCAGATCCGGAGGGGGCGGCGGCATACGCGGTTGTATCTGCTGCGAAGGCCCGTCCGCCGGCTGCGGCTGTTGCGCTGATACAAACGCGCAACTTGCCAAAATAATCGTGATGACAAAAGCAGGAATCACGACGAGTCTCTTGCTCATGTTATTTCTCCTTCTCGTTTGCACGACCCGGTAAAAACGATTTCAGTTCGTTCGCATTTTCGTTGAGCTGCGGCAGCGACTTGAACAAGCCATCCGTTTGCGAAGTTAGCAACGCCGAAGTCGGTGATTGCCACGTGTCAATCGTGGTCGCTTCCGTTGTGCTCTTCCCACGCGATGCAATCAATGCCGCATTCGCCTGAGTTGCCGACCTGTTCACTCGCGATCTTACTCGCCGCTGTACGGTCGGGTTGGAGCCCACCGGCGCAGGATCCACGGCAACATTGTCGATTCTCGCAGGTTTAGAACTTTCAGGCGCCCTAAGATCAGCTACCGCCGAATACGTCCGGCGTGGTTGCGAATACTGCGACCACACCGCCAGTGAAATCAAAGCGCAGACGAGCAGCACCGTCACCGCCGCCAACGACAGCTTGAAAGCGCGCGGCGGCCGGTGCGCTCGCGACTGCGCGCGATGCCATTGTGAAGTGAAGCTCGGCGTCGCTTGCGCGTCGGCTAACTTCGCCTCGCTAAACAGCGCTCGGATTTTCTTGTCGTCCCCAATTATTTCCATAACCCATTTCCATTCTGGTCAGCGACTCGCGCAACTTCTTCTTGCCGCGTTCATAATGTTGGCGCGCGCTGCCAATCGAAATACCCATCACGTCCGCCGCCTCACGCAGACTCAAGTCTTCGTAAAAAACCAGATGCAGCGCCTCTCTTTGGCGCCTGGGCAAAGTCTTAAGCGCGCCTTGAAAATGCGTCTGCACTTCAGACCGTTCCAAACTCGCTGTCTGGTTTTCGAAAGCAGCAGCGAGATCGTTCGCCTCACTCGGGTCGGCCGCGAGTCTCAAGCTGCGCAGCAACCGGCGGCGATATTCGGTCGCCGCGGTTTTTCGAATCACTGCGAACAGCCAGGTCTTCAGGCTCGATTCGCCACGATACCTGGCTTTACCTTCGAAAATTTTCAAATAGACCGTCTGCAAAACCTCTTCGGCCTCAGTCGCGTCGCGGCGGCAACAACTGAGCGCCCAACCGAAGCTACAGCGATGCAGCCTTTCCAGCTCAGCTTTGAAGTCCGCGATTTCCATCGGCTCAATTCTCACGGAAACGCTCCGTGTTCATAGTATTAGTTGCCTCAGAAGGCGGATTAGATGACAGACGGCGCTTTCTCCCTCTCCCTCTGGGAGAGCGCCGGGGTGAGGGGCGAAGCTAGGTGAAACAGAAAAAGAAAAGAAACCATCTTCCTTAGCTACTACCTTCGGCACCCCAACCCTCTCCCAGAGGGAGAGGGAACAGAAACTCATTTCGTCCATTCATTCGCAATCTGCGACTCAACCTTTACCGGTACGGCCTGCACGTATTCTTCGCCGGCGGCGCACATCGTTCGCTCGACCGTTTGCGCGACCTGCACGGCTTCACCTTCATCAACTTCGACCACGATTTCATCGTGAATGATGTTCACGATCTTTGCTGAGGTCCCGCGCAACTCGTCATTGAGCAGCCGCAGCGCCCGCTTGAGAATATCGGCGCTCGTTCCCTGGATCGGCGCGTTCTTGCCGTTGCGCTGGGTCATGGAAACCTGTTGTCGATCGGCAGGATCGTAATTGAACTTTACGAGGCGACCAGACCCGGTCCGCGCCTGCTTCTCGCTGACGGCGCGACTCGCGGATTCGCGCAGATACGAATCAAGCTTTCGATAGGTCGCAAAGTAACGACGTAGAACGTCTTCAGCTTCGGTGACGCTAAGGCCGGTCATCATCGAAAATCGCTGCGCGCCAATTCCGTAAACAACGCCAAAG
>DASWQK010000484.1:0-2257 GCA_036403735.1 Pyrinomonadaceae bacterium | reverse complement strand
AGTGGCGCCGCGGACTTCGGGTAGCGTTCTTAGTCACTTGAGCTTCAAATGAACTTCATCGCTCGGTTCCTGTTTGAGCTGCAAGAGATGTCGTTGCTGGCGGGCCGCTCCGCGCGCGGCATCTTCAGGAAACCGCACTATGTTCCCGAATCGATCGCGCAGATGGATTACATCGGCGTGGGCTCGCTGACGATCATAATCCTGACCGGGTTTTTCACCGGCGGCGTGCTGACGCTGCAAACCTATCAAACCCTTGCATCATACGGCGCCGTCGACCAGCTTGGATATCTGGTTTCAATTTCCCTGGTTCGCGAGCTGGGGCCGGTATTGAGCGCGCTGATGGTAACCGGCCGCGTCGTCTCAGCCATTTCTGCCGAGCTCGGCTCGATGGTGGTTTCAGAGCAGATCGACGCTATGCGCGCGCTCGGCACTGATCCCATTCGCAAGCTTGTCGCGCCCCGAATACTCGCGTTGCTCGTCACGTTGCCGCTGTTGACTCTGATCAGCGACGTGATGGGAATCGTTGGTGGTTGGACCGTATCGACTTTTCTTTATGGGTTGCCATCATCGATGTTCCTTAATTCAGTACGCGATGGAATCACCACTGATGATCTGCTCGGCGGAATTATTAAACCTTTGTTCTTCGCTTTCCTGATGGGTACAATCGCATGTCACAAAGGACTGAAGACCGAAGGCGGCACAGTCGGTGTGGGACGTGCGACCACCTCCGCGGTAGTAATGGCCTCGATCATCGTGATCATCGCGGACTTTATTCTGGCGCGGGCGCTGCAACTTATCCTGGGTACTCACACATAATGACGCCATGATGACACAAGATACAATCGATCGGACTATTGACAATCGCGTCAGCAATCAAGCGGCGGAGTCTACGTTTCGCGAGGTCGACGATACCGATCGGGCAATTCCGGCAATCGAGTTCCGCAACGTCACGATGATCTATGACGGCCGCAAGGTCCTGAACGACCTGAGCTTCAAAGTAATGAAGGGCGAGACGAAGATCATCCTCGGCGGCTCAGGTTGCGGCAAGTCAACCACGATCAAATTAGTGCTGGGACTGATCAAACCCGACAGCGGGCAAATACTCGTTGAAGGCGAGGACATAACGGACTACGACGAGAATCATATGATGAGGGTGCGCAAGAAGCTCGGCATGATTTTCCAGGAAGGCGCGCTCTTCGATTCGCTGTCGGTTTACGAGAACGTCGCTTTCAAGCTGCATGAGCAAGGCGTGCCCGAAGAAGACGTCGAAAGCGAAGTTCGTCGCATGCTGCGATTTGTAAATCTGGAAGACGCGATCGACAAAATGCCGGCAGAGCTGTCCGGCGGCATGCGCCGTCGCGTCGGCATCGCGCGCGCGCTGGTCGGCGATCCCAAGATCGTCATGTTCGACGAGCCGACCGCGGGACTCGATCCGCCAACGGCGCGCACGATTTGCGAACTCGCGATGAAGCTCCGCGATCTGGAAGACGTCTCGTCAATTTTCGTCACGCACGAGATGAACAATCTCGATTACCTGACATCTGAATATGCGGTCGTCAATGAGGCCGGCGAAGTCGTCTTCGAAAAAGAAGGCGAGAAGCTGTGTCTAATCAACAGCAAAGTTTTGATGATGCGCAACGGCGAAATTATTTTCAGCGGCACTGACGAAACTTTGCGCCGGGCCGAAGATCCATACATTCATAAGTTTCTGCGCGGTCATTGAAATGTTTTATGACATCCGGAGTCTTTCTCTGTGCCTCTGTGACTCCTCCGCGTCTCTGTGGTGAAAAGTTGCCGCGAAAGATTTCACCACAGAGCCACGGAGATTCCACTGAGACACAGAGAGAGTTGCAAAATCGAAAACCGCAGGTGGTGCCATGCCAAAATCAACCAGGAACATCGGACTGAGCGAGCTGCGGGTTGGCTTGCTCGTCTTTATTGCGCTCGCCGTCCTTATCGTGCTCATCGTGAACGCGACGGGTGAACTTAATCCCTTCAAGAGCCACCTGCACCTGCGCGCGCGCTTCGTTGACGCGAACGGTTTGCGCGAAGGCTCTGACGTGAAACTCGCGGGCGTGAAAATCGGCAAAGTCGATCGCATACGTTTGCTCAGCCCATCTGAAGTCGGCACCGGTCCAACCCCGCAGAAGATCGAAGTTTTTCTGACGATCGACACCAAGATCGACGGCGTGCCCGCAACTGATCGCATTCGCAGCGATTCGACCGCGCAACAAGCCGCGCCCAGCATTCTCGGCAG
>DASWQK010000483.1:0-2998 GCA_036403735.1 Pyrinomonadaceae bacterium | reverse complement strand
GTTTGGCTCAGGCGAATCATACTTCGCATTGTCTGTAGTGTTCGCCGCGATAATCGTCGAACCCTGATCGAGATAAAGCGCGATGTTGCTCTTGAGATGAATCGACACCGATAGATAATTTCCCGCAGGGAAGTAAACCGTGCCGCCACCCGCAGCCGCTGCGGCGTCGATTGTTTTGTTGATTGCGGGCGTGTCGAGCGTTTTGCCATCGCCAGTGGCGCCGAATGTCTTGACGTTATAGACGGCGGAATCTGTCGCACGTTGCGATGACGATTGCGTAATCCTAACGGGCGGTACGAGAGATACTAGCGATGCAACGATCGCCATTAGCAGGATTCTTTTCATACTTACTAAGCTCTGGCCAAACATCTTTTTTTACCGCCGAGGGCGCGGAGGTCCTCGCAGAGATCGCAGAGGAAAACGATTAACGGTCTCTGTGTCCTCCGCGAAAACCTCTGCTGCCTCTGCGGTTATCACCTCACCGATTAATTTCAAACTGACCAGTCAACCGAATATCTTCGGAACCTGATCCGATCATTACTTTGATTTTTCCCGGCTCGACGACAAAGTGCATTTGCCGATTCCACAACGCCAGGTCGTCGCGGCTAAGCGTGAATGAAACGGTTTTGGTTTCTCCGGGATTCAAATGAATTCGTTCAAAGCCGCGCAGGCTCTTTTCATAAGTGGTGACACTGGTCACGAGTTCGTGAGTGTAGAACTGCACGACCTCATCACCTTCACGGGTGCCACTGTTGGTGACGTCGCACGTGATCGTGACCTTAAGTGGTGAACCCTGCCTGGCACTCTCTGAAACCACTGGCGGATTGATTCTCAGATTGCCGTACGCGAAGGTCGTATAACTTAATCCGTATCCAAAGAAATATAGCGCGCCATTCACGCGCGTCTTTTCGCCTTCCCATTGCGCGTTCGGCTTGGTCGGAAAGTTGTAGGGGATTTGGCCGACTGTCTTCGGAAATGTGACGCTCAGTTTGCCGCCTGGATTGTAATCACCGAACAGGACGTCAGCGATCGCCGTTCCGCCTTGCGCGCCGGGAAACCATCCTTCAATAATGCCGGGGACGTACTTGTCCACCCAATTGATGCTAATGGGCCGTCCATTTAGTAGCACTACGATCACCGGTTTCCCGGTTGCGTACACAGCCTGGACCAGATCGAGTTGGCGGCCAGGCAAATCGAGGCTGGTGCGCGATGCAGTTTCACCAACCGTATTTGGTGAATCGCCCAGGACGACGACAGCGACATCTGATTTCTTCGCGACATCGACTGCTTTGGCTATCTCTTCGCGTTCTTTGTCGGTCAATGGCTCAGGCAGAACTTCCGTCTGCGGCCAGTGTTCATCGGTGACATCACAGCCCTTTGCATAATTCACTTTCACGCGCTCGCCCAGTTTGTTCTTGATACCTTGCAGCACGGTGGTCCCTTTGACCTGGTTTGGACCGTAGCGATAACGCGTCAAATTGTCGTCGTCGGCGTTGGGACCAATGACCGCGATCGAACGAATGTCTTTACTGAGCGGCAGAGCATGCCGGTCATTCTTGAGCAACACGATGCTCTCACGCGCGGCGCGCAGCGCCACCTGCTGATGCTCAGGTGAATTCACAATCTTCTCTGCACGATTCGCATCTTCGACATAGGGGTGATCGAAAATGCCGAGGATGAATTTCACTCGCAGCACGTCGCGCACGCGATCGTCGAGTGTCTGCATCGGGACCTTTCCTTCTTTCACCAGCTCGCGCAAAGGCAAAACAAAATCTTCCGGCGGCGTGAAATTCGTCTTCACATTCAAGCCTGCTTCGATCGATTGGCGCACAGCATCTTTCATGTCGATCGCCACGCCGTGCTTGTTGTACAGGTATTCCACGGCCGCGCTGTCAGAGACGACATACCCGCGAAATCCAAAATCATTTCGCAGCCGCTCAGTCAGCCAATAATGGCTTCCTGTCACTGGCGTACCATCGTAGTCGTTGTATGAACTCATCACGCCGAGGAGCCCGGCTTCTTTGATCACAGCTTTGAAGGGCGGCAGGAAAATGTTTTCGACTTCGTGCGGAGTTGCTTGGGGATCCGTGCGCGCTTGTCCCTCGCGAGCTCCTTTGGCGATGCTGTAAATCGCAAAGTGCTTGGCCGTTGAGGCAATTTGATAATTCTTCTGCATGGCGCGGGCCATCTCCACGCCGAGGCGCGATACCAGGTAAGGATCTTCGCCGTAGGTATCTTCAATTCTTCCCCAACGTTGATCGCGCGACACATCCAACGTCGGCGCGTACACATTCGTGTAGCCGAGCGAGCGCGCTTCATCGGCTTCGATGCGACCAATCTCGCCAACCAGTTCTTTGTCCCAGGTGTGGCCCTGTCCCAGCTCTGAGGGAAAGCTGGTGGCGGTCGAGAAAGCCAAACCGCGTAGACCTTCATTGGTGAAATCGACCGGGATGCCGAGGCGCGTCTCTTCAATAAAGAAGCGCTGCACTTCGTTCATGGCCCAGACGTGCTTCGGGATGTCGGTGGCATAAATGCTCTTACCGTTTGGGCCCACGCCGTTGAGATGCTCGTCAATATTTGCGATCCCATCTTTCCAAAGCCGATGCTTCCATTCAGGCGTTGGCAATTCATCCCTGAGCGGAATGTCGGTGGCGTTTCGACCTCGTCCTACTCCGTAGAGTGTCGCTGTCTGGCAGGTCTTCTCGTCCAAATTCATTTGCCGCAAGAGGTCATTGACGCGTGCATCGATCGGCGCTTTGGGATTTTCGTAGACGTCCATGCGGCCGTTCTTGTTGAGATCGATCCAACCCTGGTGATAGATCTCCTTTCGACTCTGCTCTACTTGAGCGCCATCTGCCTTTACCGGCGGGGCTGGTGAAGTAGTCAGCACGAGCAAGCTGAACAAGGTGAAGGCGATCACAAAATTAATCTTCATCGATTTGGTCTTCCCATCGGAATAACTGTTGACAGTATCCGGATCAATTAATAGAATCCGGTG
>DASWQK010000482.1:0-2009 GCA_036403735.1 Pyrinomonadaceae bacterium | reverse complement strand
CCAAGCGGGCTGCCCGCTTGGGGACCCCGGTCCGCAGACGGTTCTGACAAGACTTATTGGCGCAGTCTTGAAGAACTCGCCGACTCACCTATTTTCGAAGAGTTTGTGCAACGCGAGTTTCCCCACGCCGCTGAAGAATGGAACGATCCGGTTGAGCGCCGAACGTTTCTGAAATTGATGGGCGCGTCGCTCGCACTCGCCGGCTTGAGTGGCTGCGTAATTCAGCCGCCTGAGAAAGTCATTCCCTACGTCAAACAACCCGAAGAAGAAACGCCCGGCAAAGGTCTCTTCTTTGCGACCGCATATTCACTCGGCGGCATCGCGACTCCGCTATTAGTGCGAAGCAACGAAGGCCGGCCAACCAAAGTTGAAGGCAATCCCGATCATCCGAGTAATCCAGGCGGATCCGCGACCGACATTTTTTCTCAGGCTTCGATCCTGACTCTTTACGATCCGGATCGATCGCAGACACCGCTCTATCGCGGCGAGACGCGCGCGTGGACCAGTTTCGTCGCCGAAATTCGCGGCCTGATCGATAAAGAAGGCGACGGCTTGAAAGCGAAGAAAGGTGCGGGCCTGCGCTTTTTGACAGAGACGATCACGTCACCATCAGTCGCCGCGCAGATGAAGCAAATCCTCACGGACTTTCCCGAAGCGAAGTGGCATCAATACGAACCAGTCAATCATGACAACGCGCGCGCGGGTGCTCTCATGGCATTCGGCCAACCGGTGAATACGACTTACGACTTCAGCAAAGCGGATCGGATCTTGTCACTGGGTTCGGATTTTCTATCGGCGATGCCTGGCACGTTGCGTTACGCGCGCGACTACGCGGCGAAGCGACGAACTGTAGCGCAAGCTGTTAGCTTGCGTTCTGACGCTGCCGAACAGATGTCGCGGCTGTACGTGATCGAAAGCACGCCCACGATTACGGGAGCGAACGCGGATCATCGATTCTCAGCAAAGCCGGTCGAAATGCTGCAATGGACGTCCGCGCTCATGGCAAGGTCGCTCTCGGGCTTCGGCTTCGATCGCAGTACAGATGATTACACCGGGCCACTTCAGGACACATTTGTCGCGATGAGACAAGGCGCTCCTGAATTCGTTAAATTCGCCGCTTTCGACCTTTGGGGGCACCATGGCACATCCCTGGTTATCGTTGGCGAGGATCAACCACCAATAATTCATCTGCTTGCACATGCAATGAACCTAAAGCTCGGCAATATCGGCAAGACCGTCTTCTACACCGATCCGCTCGAAGCCAACTCAGTCGATCAAACTCAGTCGCTGCGCGAACTCGTCACCGACATCGACGCGGGCAAAGTTGAGACGCTCATCATCATCGGCGGCAATCCGGCTTACAACACGCCGGTTGATCTCAGGCTTGATTTCAATCGGCTGGAAAAAGTTAAGCTGCGCGCGCATCTGGATATCTACAACAACGAAACGTCCGAGATTTGTCATTGGCATATCAACGCCGCGCATTATCTTGAATCGTGGGGGGATGCGCGGGCATACGACGGCACCGTGTCGATCGTGCAGCCTTTGATAGCTCCGCTTTACGAAGGCAAGACTGCTTACGAAGTGCTGGCGCTGTTCAGCGACAATTATGATCAGAAGCCTTATGACATCGTGCGGAATTACTGGAGCGGGCAGCAGGCGAGCCTTAAGAGTCAGGGAGTCAGTACCGGGAGCGATAGCGGCCGGGTACCAGGCGCAGGCAGGATGCCTGCGAACCGCCCGCAGGATGCGGGCGCTCCAACGGCGAGCGCTCCGATAGATTTCGAATCATGGTGGCGCAAGTGTCTGCACGATGGGTTCATTCCCAACACCGCGCTGCCGGCGAAAACAGTTTCGTTGAAATCCGATTGGGCGAGTTCACTTTCACAAACGAATGCGGGCGGGGCGCCCGCGCTCCAGTCAAATACATACGAAGTGGTTTTCCGTCCTGATCCTTCAATCTACGACGGGCGCTTTGCAAATAACGGCTGGCTGCAGGAATTGCCGAA
>DASWQK010000481.1:0-8683 GCA_036403735.1 Pyrinomonadaceae bacterium | reverse complement strand
GTCACCTGATCGGCGAACGTAGCCAGGGTGTCCGTCATGTTGTTGATGGTGTCAGCGAGTTCGGCGATTTCGCCCTTGGCTTCTACGGTTAGTTTCCGTTTCAGATCTCCGTTGGCCACCGCGGTAACTACGCGTGCAATACCGCGCACCTGGTTAGTCAGGTTGGTGGCCATCGAATTCACGTTGTCAGACAGGTCTCTCCAGGTTCCGGCGACACCGCGTACATCGGCCTGGCCACCGAGTTTTCCTTCAGTACCTACTTCGCGGGCCACACGGGTTACTTCAGACGCGAACGAATTCAACTGGTCCACCATCGTGTTGATGGTGTTCTTCAATTCGAGAATCTCGCCCTTCACGTCCACGGTGATTTTCTTTGACAAGTCACCATTGGCGACGGCGGTCGTGACGTCGGCGATGTTACGAACCTGGCCCGTCAGGTTGCCGGCCATCGAGTTCACGTTGTCGGTTAAGTCCTTCCAGGTGCCCGCGACGCCCGGCACGTCGGCCTGCCCTCCAAGTTTTCCTTCAGTACCTACTTCGCGGGCCACGCGCGTCACTTCAGACGCGAATGAATTCAACTGGTCCACCATCGTGTTGATGGTGTTCTTCAATTCAAGAATTTCACCCTTCACGTCCACGGTGATCTTCTTCGAAAGATCTCCATTCGCGACGGCGGTAGTAACTTCAGCGATATTACGAACCTGACCGGTAAGGTTGCCGGCCATGAAGTTCACGTTATCAGTCAGGTCCTTCCAGGTTCCGGCGACGCCCATCACCTGCGCTTGTCCGCCGAGGCGTCCTTCGGTGCCTACCTCGCGCGCCACACGAGTTACTTCCGAAGCAAAAGAGCTGAGCTGGTCCACCATCGTATTGATCGTGTTTTTTAATTCAAGAATCTCGCCCTTAACGCTCACGGTGATCTTCTTCGACAAATCACCGTTCGCCACAGCGGTCGTAACTTCGGCGATGTTTCGAACCTGGCCGGTGAGGTTGCCGGCCATTGAATTCACGCTATCGGTCAAGTCTTTCCAGGTGCCCGCGACGCCGCGTACGTATGCCTGGCCGCCCAGCTCACCCTCGGTTCCGACTTCGCGCGCCACGCGGGTCACTTCCGAAGCGAATCCGTTTAGCTGGTCCACCATTGTGTTGATGGTGTTCTTTAACTCGAGGATTTCGCCCTTCACATCTACCGTGATCTTCTTTGAAAGGTCTCCGTTCGCCACGGCCGTAGTTACTTCGGCGATGTTGCGAACCTGGCCGGTGAGGTTGCCGGCCATCAGATTCACACTGTCAGTCAAATCCTTCCAGGTTCCGGCGACGCCCTTAACGTCTGCCTGGCCGCCGAGTTTTCCTTCCGAACCGACTTCGCGCGCCACCCGCGTTACTTCCGAGGCGAACGCGTTCAGCTGGTCCACCATCGTGTTGATGGTGTCTTTGAGTTCAAGGATTTCGCCTTTCACGTCGACGGTGATCTTCTTTGAGAGGTCACCGTTCGCGACGGCGGTGGTAACTTCCGCGATGTTGCGGACCTGACCCGTCAGGTTGCCCGCCATGAAGTTCACGTTGTCGGTCAGGTCTTTCCAGGTTCCGGCGACTCCGGGTACTGATGCCTGTCCGCCGAGTTTTCCTTCCGTTCCCACTTCGCGCGCGACGCGGGTCACTTCCGACGCGAATGAATTCAACTGGTCCACCATCGTGTTGATGGTGTTCTTCAATTCGAGGATTTCGCCCTTCACGTCGACGGTGATTTTCTTTGACAAGTCACCGTTCGCCACGGCGGTCGTCACCTCGGCGATGTTACGCACCTGTCCGGTCAGGTTGCCGGCCATTGAGTTCACGTTGTCGGTCAAATCCTTCCAGGTACCTGCGACTCCGGGCACTGATGCCTGGCCGCCGAGCTTACCTTCTGTTCCTACTTCACGGGCCACGCGCGTCACTTCAGAGGCGAATGAATTCAACTGGTCCACCATCGTGTTGATAGTGTTCTTCAGCTCGAGGATTTCGCCCTTCACATCTACCGTGATCTTTTTTGAAAGGTCGCCGTTCGCGACCGCCGTGGTAACCTCAGCGATATTACGGACCTGGCTGGTAAGGTTACTCGCCATCGAGTTCACGCTGTCAGTTAGGTCTTTCCATGTTCCCGCGACGCCTTTGACTTTCGCTTCGCCGCCCAGCTTGCCTTCCGTACCGACTTCGCGCGCCACGCGGGTCACTTCCGACGCGAACGAGCCCAACTGGTCCACCATCGAGTTCACGATTCTGACAGTGCGCAGGAACTCGCCCTTTAGCGGCCGGCTTTCGACTTCCAGCGCCATGCGTTCGGATAGATCGCCGTTCGCCACGGCCCCGATTACGCGGGCCATTTCGCTGGTCGGACGCGCCATGTCGTCAATCAGGAGGTTGGTCGAATCGACCAGTCGCAACCACGAACCCGCCGCCGCCGGGACTGCGGCGCGGTGATTAATCTTGCCCTCTTTGCCGACGACGCGGCTGACGCGTTCAAGCTCGCGCGCGGTCTTATCGCTTAATTCGATGATGTCGTTCAGAGTGTCGGCAATCTTGCCGGCTTCGCCGGTCCACTCACCGGGCAAACGGGCGGAAAAGTCCCCCTTCTTGAACGCTACCAATGTCTTCAACAATAGCTTGGCGTTAAGCGAGTCCGTAGTTCGGGTTTCGGTCCTCATGGTTTTTTCCTTCCGAAGATTTCAGAATTGTGAAGTGGGCTGATGACCAACGTTCGACTAGTGGTTTTCATGTAAAGCCGTGCGCAAAACGATACAACTGCGTCCGCAGCAAGGGGGAATAAATTGTATTCAGGGGTTCGAGAAACGCCGAGTCGGGGGACTCGTTGTATAGATACTTATAACCTGCCGGGGTCGATTCTGTAAACCGATTTTTCGAGAAGGGGTGGAGTCGCGGCCGCAAACAATGATCTAAGCGATCCCAGGTTCCAGCCTGGCATAAATCATCATTGTAAAGTTTCAGCAACTGAGCTACATTTCTGCAAGTTTAGAGTTCGGTACGAGCTTTATCGCTCGCTCCAGGGTTACGTTTTTGATGGAGGGCGAAAATCATGAAGTTCCTGTTGCTCCTGCTATTCCTCCTGTTCAGTGCCCCTTCTTACGCGCAGACCAATGCGCCCGATGATCAAAAAAATCCGGTGGTCGTAGTCAGCGCCAGTTGGGCGCGAGAACGTCAATCAGGCGAGAAGGCCGTGCAGTCGGCAGTTGGCCCGGCACCCGCAATCACCAAGGAGAGCAAGAATTTTGAAAGACAGAAACGGATCAACGATCCCGTCGGCATGCGAGATCCGAATGCGGATACGCTGGATTCGCGCGGGTCAGAACTCGATCGCATCGTACAGCAGTCGCGCGAAGCGGAGCCTGTCGATGGTTATTTGTATCAGGTAAAAATCCAGAACCTGAGCCCGAAGGTGATTCAAAACGTATTCTGGGAATACCGATTCATCGAGGTCGATAACAGCACTAATGTGACGCAACGCCGTTTCATGTGCGGCGGCGAGATCAAACCTGAGCGGCAAAAAGATTTGCAGATTTTTAGTCTGGTTGGCCCAAGCGAAGTCGTTAACGTAAAGAATCTGGCCAAGGGTACCGGGAAAGGTTTCCGCGCCGCCGTGATCATCAATCGCGTCGAATATTCAGACGGCACCTTCTGGGAGCGCTATGGTTGGAGCCTGGATGCGCTCAAGCTGCGGCCCGATAGCAGGTCGAAGAGCGCCGCCACAGTCTGCAGAAGTTTGTGAATCCCGGTAGTTCCGGATCAGTTCGCGGAGCGGACGTCAGCATAAAGCCTGGGGCGTCAGCCCCAGGGTTAGGAAGAGAATGATAAGCGAGGCCGCGAAGCGGGCGATAGCCTTGTTGATCCACGTGATTCCGCTGTCACCCGCTCCGCGGGCTCTGTCTACTTTGTTGACGCGATCCTGGGGCTGACGCCCCAGGCTTTATGCTGGCATCCGCTCCGCGGACTGAATCCTGACCGTTGCCGGCTCCTCGGCGAGCTGGATTTACATCACTGCTACGGCCAAGACTAAATCGAAATCCTCGTTCCGCTGTCTAGTTGGTCCGCCTTTCGATAGCAATACTCCGCCGCGGCCAGATCTTCCATTGCCAATCCCAGTGATTTGAAAACGGTAATTTCATCGGCGGATGTGCGGCCCGGGTGTTTTCCAATCAGGACCTCGCCGAGTTCGGCGCGAATTGTGTCTGGCCCGATCGCGCCTTCGCCCGCGGCGATCAAATAATCTCCTGCCTCATTGAACGCAGACTCGCGGCGATCGACGAACAGCGAAGACGAAACCATCGTCGCCGTGTCGAGTTCGCGCGCCTTTGGCGAGAACGTGCCAATCGCATTGATGTGCGCGCCGGCGGCAATCCATTCGCGACGAATGACCGGGTCGCGCGAGGTTGTGGCGGTAACGATTATGTCAGCGTCGCGGACGGCGGCTTCAACGTTGTCGAACGCTTCGACGCGGCACTTCACTTCCGACTTCATCTCGTCCGCGAATTGCTCAGCGCGATCGTAGCGGCGCGCAACTACGCGAACGTATTGCAGCTTGCGCACACAGGCAATCGCGCTCAGGTGTGCCCGTGCCTGGACTCCGGCGCCGATGATCGCGAGCGTCGCGGCCGTCTCGTTCGCCAGCACCCTGGTCGCGAGCGCGCTCACTGCCGCAGTCCGGATTGCGGTAATCGCTGATGCATTAACGACGGCGATTAACTCTCCAGTTGTTCCATCAAACAAAATGACCGCACCTTGATGCGCATCTTTCCCGATCGCAGCATTGCCGGGAAATACGCAAATGGCCTTTAGTCCGAACAGGGGAGTGTCGCCGCCGCGATACGCCGGCATCAGGGCCATGACGCCTTTGACCGTTCCCGGTCGAAAGATTGTTCTCAATGGTTGGTCGACGTCTCCGCGCGCGAGCGCTATGAATGCCTTCTGCATAACCTCAATGCATTCATTCATCGGGAGAAGTTCTTCAACTTCCGCATGATTGATAACCAGTGCTGTCATAGTGGCGGTAAAGATAACATTCTGTGGATCAGGTCAGAAGCCCGCGCGTAAGCAAGGGCGCGGCTGTCTCATTCACACCTCGCTGAAGGAAGCGAGGTGTGAATGAGAGATTATCTTGATGACTCCGCGAGTAGGAACGCGAGTTCGGGCAACGACTCTGACACTGAATGAAATGACAAATCAAAAGCGATTCGATACTATGCAGCGCCTACGCTCGTGCAGAAATCTTCGGGACAACTCAACATGAAAAATCATCAACTCGTATCATCACATCGTCGCTTCCTCGTAATCTTCGCAGTTGGCTTAGCAGCGCTGGCCGGGACGGCCGTCATGGCCCAGCAATTCAGCCCCGATTTATTCAAGTCGCTGCACTGGCGGAGCATCGGTCCGTTCCGCGGAGGGCGCACCCGCGCGGTCGCCGGCGTGCCTTCGCAGCCGAACGTCTTTTACATCGCGCAGGTCAACGGCGGTGTCTGGAAGACGGATGACTTTGGCGGAACGTGGACGCCCATCTTTGACGATCAACCGACGGGCTCAGTGGGCTGCATCGCGGTCGCGCCGTCTGATCCCAACATCATTTACGTCGGCAGCGGCGAAGGCCTGCAACGCCCTGATCTTTCTGTCGGCGACGGTATTTATAAGTCGTCTGACGCGGGAAAAACATGGACACACCTTGGCCTGCGCGAGGGCCAACAGATTCCCCAAATCGCGGTCGATCCACGCGACGCGAATCGAATCATCGTGGCCGTGGCGGGGCATCCATACGCCGCTAACCCTGAACGTGGCATCTTTCGATCGACCGATGGCGGCAGGACTTTCGAGAAGGTGCTTTACAAGGATGAGAATGTGGGCGGCGCTGATGTGATCTTCGATCCAACCAATCCGGATGTAGCTTACGCGGCGCTTTGGGAAGCACGGCAGGGCCCCTGGGAAAACGCAGCCTGGAACGGGACCGGTGGCGGAGTTTACAAATCGACGGACAACGGAAAGACCTGGCGCCAGTTGAGCGGCGGCTTACCCGAAAACATCATTCAGGCGAACATCGCGATCGCGCCGAGCACACCCAATAGATTGTTTGCATCGGTCGCTCTTAGTCCCGGTCTGGTTATCTATCGTTCCGACGACGCGGGGGAGACATGGACCAGGATCACAACCGATCCACGTCCTGCGGGCCGCATTGGCGGAGGTGACCTGGCGGTAATCCGTGTCGATCCGAAAAATCCCGATGTCGTCTATTCAGCGAGCGTTGTTTCGTGGAAGTCGATCGATGGCGGCAAGACCTGGACAGCATTTCGAGGCGCGCCCGGCGGTGACGATTATCAAAACGTCTGGGTCAATCCGAACAACGGCGAGGTGATCATTCTCGGCAGCGACCAGGGCGCGATCATCACCGTCAATGGCGGCAAGACATGGAGCAGCTGGTACAACCAACCGACCGCGCAGATGTATCACGTGAACGCCGACAACGCGTTTCCTTATCGATTGTGCAGCGGCCAGCAAGAGAGCGGCTCTGCCTGCGTGTCCAGTCGCGGCAACGACGGCGAAATCACTTTCCGCGAATGGCATCCAGTCTCAGCAGAAGAATACGGCTACGTTGTGCCTGATCCGCTCGACCCGGACATCGTCTATGGCGGTAAGCTCACGCGTTATGATCGACGCACGGCGCAGGCGCAAAACATCATGCCCAAGCCTTTTCGCGGGGCTGACTTTCGCGTCGTGCGAACGCAGCCAATCGTCTTCTCACCGCTTGATCCCCACACGATGTATTTCGCCGCGAACACGCTTTGGAAGACAAAAGACGGCGGGCGCAGTTGGGAGCAAGTCAGCCCCGATCTGACGCGCAAGACTTTTGAAGTTCCCGACACGATAGGGAAGTATCGTTCGCAGCCGACGGCGCAACCTACGCAACGCGGCGTGATTTACACAGTCGCCCCTTCACCTTTGGATATTAATTTGATGTGGGCCGGCACCGATGATGGTTTGATCCAACGCACGAACGATGGTGGCAAGAATTGGGCGGACGTGACACCGAAACAGCTGAAGCCGTGGCAGAAAGTTGCCATCGTTGACGCGAGCCACTTTGATAAGAACACGGCCTACGCCGCCATCAATACGCTGCGCCTAGACGATCTGCGTCCGCACATCTATCGGACTCGCGACGGGGGAACCACCTGGGCGGAGATCACGAAGGGCATCCCCGATAATGAGAACACCGACGTTGTTCGCGAAGATCCGGAACGTAAAGGTTTGCTGTTCGCCGGAACTGAGCGCGCAGTTTATGTTTCCTTTGATGATGGCGATCAGTGGCAGTCTCTGCGGCTCAACATGGGAGCGACTTCCATTCGTGACTTGATCATCAAAGGCGACGACCTTTGCGTGGGGACGCATGGCCGAGGCTTTTGGATACTCGACAACATCACGCCGCTGCGGCAGCTTCACGACTCGATTACCAGGTCGGCCGCGTTTCTCTTTAAGCCACAGACTGCCGTGCGCGTGAGATGGAACACTAACAGCGACACGCCTTTGCCTCCTGATGTTCCGGCCGGCGAAAATCCGCCCGACGGCGCCATCGTCGATTACTATATCGGCCGCGGGAACGCCGGACCAGTTTCACTTGAGATCAAAGACGCGAGTGGCACAGTCGTCCGGCGCTATACAAGTGATGACAAGTTGCCGGCGGAGGATCCTTTACTCAACATCCCGCCGTATTGGGTGCGGCCGCCGCAGAAGCTGGCGAATGGGCCGGGCCTGCATCGTTTCCTCTGGGACCTTCATTACAGTCCCGTTCCCGGCGTCACACCGCAATATCCGATCGCGGCTGTCTATCGCAACACCGCGCCGGCGCCGACTTCACCATGGGCCATGCCGGCAACGTATACCGTTGTCCTGACGGTCGGCGGCAAGAAGTATGAACAGCCGCTCCGGGTAGTGATGGATCCGCGCGTGAAAACATCGACCGCCGATCTTACCCAGCAGTTTCAATTGTCGAAACAAATGTACGACGAGTGGCTGGCGCTCAATACTATCTCTGATGACGCGCGACGTATTCGCGGTCAACTGACTGAACTGCGCGCGAAGATTACGGACGCCACGCTGAAGAGTCATGTCGATGCACTGGCGGAGAAGATCCAAAACGTTGCCGGCGGCGGAGGCGGCGGTTTTGGTGGAGGTGGCGGCGGCAGAGGAGGCGGAGGCGGCGCCGCGCGCGTCACGGCGGCTTCGGTCCTCGGCAACGCACGCACGCTTTTCAATCTGATTGAGGAAGCCGATGTGGCTCCTACGTCGCAAATTTCCGCAGCCGCGCCCGACGTCTTGAAGGACTCTCGCGCCGTTCAGGAAAGTTGGCGCGCGATCAAATCGACGGACATCCCGGCGCTCAATCAAGAGTTAAAAGCGGCGGGGCTGGCGGTGAGTAAGTAGGACGGGTGCAATCGGCGCGCCTCATGTTATGGCTCTGCCGCTCCGGTGCGCGGTAAGTCTCCGACTTACCGAAATTTCTTCTTTAAAATTGTCGGTCCAGGGCAGGTCGGAGACCCTGAGAAACAAAGGGTCTCGATTCGGCAAGTCGGAGACTTGCCGCGCATCAGCGCGGCGAAGCCATGGCTCAAGTTGCCTCGCTCGCGGTTCGAGCTAGAGGCTTTTAGTCAGA
>DASWQK010000480.1:0-2288 GCA_036403735.1 Pyrinomonadaceae bacterium | reverse complement strand
GCTTTCCAGGCAACGTCCGACAGCGTCGAAACGATTTTCGAGCCGGTTACCCCGGCCAATTTATCTTTATCTGATTCGCCGCGGCGGAACTGATCGCTAAACAATGAAAGCTTCTCCTTGACTTTATCCCGAGCACAACTTAAGACGTGTGTTCGGGTCAACTAGCTACAAAAAAATTCGCCGACTTTAAATGAGACATCGACGGTAAGAGGCCATGATAGTTTGCGACGATGAACAAGGCAAGACAAAATGCCAGTTACATAGCGGGACGCACTAAATCCTTAATGTTTTGCCCGTCTTGATAATTACTGACATTCGCGATTTAGCTGACCGCGTTGTAATATCTGGCCACACAAAACCGAATGCCAGGTAAAGCTTTGACAGCTTCTGAACTTGCCGCGCACGTCGATGGCCGCGTTACGGGCGATGGCTCGGTCGTAATTGCGCGCGTCGCCAGCCTGGATTCGGCCGGCGAGGGAGACATTTCCTACGTTGAAGATCAAAAGTTTTTCGAGGCCGCTCGCAATTCAAAAGCATCTTGTTTGATCGTCCAGGAAGGCGCGCAACCAGACTTTCCCTGCCAGATTCGCGTTAAGAATCCGAAGCTAGCCTTCGCATTGATTGCTGAAGTTCTGCATCCGCCGAAACAGCGCGCACCGGAAATCCATTCGTCATCAGTAATCGCCCCAGACGCGAAGATCGGCCGCGACGTGTTTATCGGCGCCTTCGTTTGCGTTGGCGAGAATTCGACGGTTGGTGATCGCACGCAGATTAGAGCCGGAGCGAAAATCGCGGATAACGTCAGCATCGGCGCGGACTGCGTTATCCATCCGAATGTTTTCATTGAAGACGGCATGACAATTGGCAACCGAGTCATTCTGCACGCAGGCGTTGTCATTGGCGCCGACGGCTTTGGTTATGTTCGCGGCGACATGGGTCATCACAAGTTTCCGCAAATTGGCACAGTAGTTATCGAAGACGACGTCGAGTTGGGCGCGAACACGACTGTCGATCGGGGCGCGCTCGGTCGTACGCGAATTGGTAAAGGAACGAAGCTCGACAACATGGTCCATGTCGGACACAACTGCGACATCGGAGAGCGCGTGGTGATTGCCGCGCAAACCGGGATCAGCGGCAGCGTCACCATCGAAGATGACTGCGTCATCGGCGGCCAGGTTGGTTTTGGCGATCACATCCTGGTACAGAGCGGTGCAGTGATTGGATCGAAGGCAGGCGTTCTGCCGGGGAAAATTGTCCGCCCTGGTGTGTGGTGGGGAATACCGATTCAGCCGCTCGACGAATATAAAAGATTGAATGCTCACATCAGTCGCCTTCCACATGTTCGCGAGCAGATAAAAGATCTAAGTGAGCGGATAAAAATACTGGAACGTCAATTGCTCAACAGCGATGAATGAGTGCGTTCACCTGCGCATTTGTGCGTTTGAAAAAAAGGTGGAATTGCACGTAAGATGTTCCAGAAATAATCTGGAACTCGTTTCCTGATCTTCCAAAAAGTTTTTGGAAATTCATTCATGACCTTCCAGAAAAAATCTGGAAGTTAGCGCGCGATCTTCCAGCAAAAAAGTAATTGACAAGTGCGCCTCGTTACGCGAATCTGAGGTCGTCTTCGAACTCCCGCGAAGGCATCCCCTTGAAAAGTTAGCCATCATGAAAATGCCCTCCAACTCTATACTCGTCGCCTTCGTATTCTGCGCTGCGCTTAGCGCCCAGGCTCAATCCCGAACGTCTGTCAATCAGATCACTCGCCCGCGCACGGTCTCTTCGGCAAACAACGCGAACCCAAAGACTGATAACCGCGCGAATCAAAGATCGACTTCACAGAAGCCACAGAGCACTGATAAGAAAGCGGCAAATCATAATCAGCAGGATGAAGCCCGCGCGATTCAGCGGGAAGAATCAAGCCGGCGCCTGTCGCCAAATCGCCTGCGCATTCGCATCTCTGAAGCGCAACGGCTGATGAAGGCGCGACCCGTGCCGACCGCGATGACGCCGTCTCTGGAGTTCGTGACCATCGCCGCGCTGTTGCCGGAAACATCACAGATTCACCTGATTCGAGTCAGCAAGCAGACGTTTCTGACAAAGGGATCGGAGCTATCGGCTGTCAGCACGATGGGCCTCCCGGTCCAGCTTCGAGTCGTGCGCGCGAATGGCGTTAATACCGCCGTCACGATCTTTGATGATAAGAACCGATCGTTGCTGCCGCTCATCGTCGAGTTTCCGATTGAGCGTCGCGGCGTCTTTCGCGAGATGGCTTATTACACGTCGGC
>DASWQK010000479.1:0-7535 GCA_036403735.1 Pyrinomonadaceae bacterium | reverse complement strand
TACTGCCCGCCTTTTCGATCCATAGTGGGCGGGCAGTAGCCCGCCTCTTAAATAGTCTGTGCAACTGATCGCTTGCGATAGTCTTCGCCTTCGATTTCCACGGTCTTGCACATCTCATAAAGGCGGGACCGTAGCGCTACTCCGATCCGGTCTTCTAAAGACTCGATCGTGTCTGCGTCGTTCTTGCGTTTGTCCGAATAATTGGTGGTAAAGATCGTCAGCCGCTTGTCGTTATAGCGCGTATTGATGATTTGCATCATCGTGTCTCGCACCCAATCTGTCGGCTTCGACGCGCCCAGTTCATCAAGCACCAGCACATCGGCATCGAATACCGGTTGCAGGACCGTCAGTTCGGATGTTTGCGAAATCGGATTATAAGAATCCTGTATGCGCCGCAGCAGCGCGCCGAATTGAGAGAACAGACCGGTAATTTGATAGCGGTCGATCAGCTCCCGCAGGATGGCGACTGCCAGATGCGTTTTGCCTATGCCGACTGGTCCAATAAGCAGCAGGCCGCGGCCGTCGATAACCAGAAAATCATCAAGCACAACTTGCGCTTCGCGCTTGGCAATCCACATTGACTCGGAATTGCCGGCGTCGTAATTCGCCAGCGTGCAGTGTTGATATCGAGCAGGAATTCGCGCGCTCTGAAAGAGTCGCTCACGATGATCCGACATCTGACAATCACAGCGGCGCGCGCCTTCGCCGGGGATCATTTCCAGGCCCGTGCCGAAACAGCGCGGACAGGCTGTGTCATTGCCGCCGAGCGGATTCTGAGCAGGCGCAGTTTCTCCGATTTTACCCTCTTCCGCTGCGCTCTTAACCATTCGCAGTCGCTTGCTCTTTGATTTTTCCGGCGGAGTCATAATGGTTGTCAGTGCGGAGAGTATATCATCGCCTGATTCGCGCGATTGAATTGACGAGCTTTACGCGATGTTATTTTCGTTCGGAGTTCCGCCTTTAGGCGGCTTCATTACAGAAATACATTCCGCCTGAAGGCGGCACTCCGAACCATGACATTAGCAACCTCAAGTCCACCGGAACCATCCTAGTAATTGAGGTTATTCTGAAAGTGTCGCACGTCGCAGCCCCGACGAATAGTGACACTCGGTAACACTCGATACCTCCTGTGATTCGCCGCTCGGTGCTACGTCGCCGAGCGGTTTTTTTGTCTAACGTCTCATTCCGCTATTAAAGAGCGTCCAGGGCTGCGATGGCATGTCGCGCATAATGCCCTTTGTCCATCCGTATTCCGGATGCTCTTTCAAGAAAGTTGCGGCGACAAAGCCATAGCCGCACGGGTGGCCCATCGCCGCCCAAATCTGCATCCGCGAAGCCATCAGGCTGTCAACGGCTTTCGCTTGCACAGTGCCGCCGGGAAAGAATTTGCCCCAATCCCATTCAGGAATTCCGCGCGCAGATCGGTCGACGCAGCCGCAGAGACTTCGTTCATTGGGGCCTTGCCGATTTTCAAACGCGTCGTATGTGTCGCCTTCCATCTGCTTGACGGTTTCGACAGTGATTTCATTTTTTGATTTTTCCACCAGAGTTTCCCAGCGCGCCTTTCTGGCCAAAGGCGAGCCGCCGCGATTACTGAAATCGAAATTGGTTTCAATGGTCGCGAGTTTCTGATCGACCGGAAAGTTCGAGCCAACGTAGTACCCGTCGTTCGTTCGTCGCACGCTGTGCTCTTTCAGGCCAAGTTCAAACAGCGCGATCTCTCCAGTCTTGTTATCGCCCAACAGCCAATCATTCGCATAGCCGCCGTTGTTGCCGTCGAGCATGATGCGGACATAGTCGTCTATTGAGTTGCTGTATTGCATCGCTTTGCGGGCCCGATAAAACTCAGGCTTGCCCGCGGGATCGAACAGGGTGAAACCGGTGATTGTCGTCTCAGTGATCATGATGCCGGCTGAGTTGATGCCGAAGTCATCGTTGCTGGCTATTACTCCAGGCAAGCCATCCATCAGAATTCGATTGCCGGATCGCGGCTTAATATCAAAGATGATGTTCCAGCGCTCGCCGATGATGTAATTGGTCCAGGTGTTGTGGCCCATCACGATGCGATGGTCTTTGGTGTAACGGCCAGTCGCGACGATCGCACTGCAATTACCCGGCGCGTGCGTCGTGGGAATGCGGCCCTGCTGTTTGTCGAGCCACGGTAGGTAATAATAAGGAAGCTCCTCGAGCGCGTTCAGTCCGACGATGTCCCAGCGATCAACTTTCACGCCCGCGTCGTTAGCACCTTTGACGATGCCGTCGAGTTCGCGCTGATATTCAGAATCGATCTTTGGCCAGAGGACGTCCTGAGATGCCTTGCGATAAAAGTTCCAGTCGCGCTTCGTCTCATGTTGCAAAAATGGTTTGGTGACGCGCAGCAGGTCCTCGATCTCTTTCGCCAAAAGCTTGCCGTGTTGATAACCGATCTGTTCCGGCGAGCCTTCCAGATGAATGTAAATCCAGCCATTTTGCTCGAAGCGATAGCTTCCTTTCAGACGATCGTCTTCGGAAACGGTAGGTTTCCATTGGGCGAGGCCCAATGCGCTGATCGAAAGAGCGGCGGCGATCAGTCCCAGCATCAAAAGCAGTCTATGCTTCATGTTTGACGGTCCTTTCGAGTGTCGATCCAACAAGGTTTCATTCACACTCCGCTTTAGCGAGGTGACAATGAGCGACGGTCAGTCTCTCAGCCGTTTTTAACGGCTTCAGCAAAAACCATTAAAACGGTTCAGTGACTTCGCTGGACTCTCAACACCTCTTTGAAGAAGCGAGGTGTGAATGAGAATGGCGATCGAATGCGTCTCAAGCCAATTTCGAGTTTCTCATTTTATGGATTCTGATGTTAAAGTACAGGGTTTGTTTCGGACGTAGATTTGTTGACTGTGCAGCCTATGAAAGAGATTATCTCCACCGAACGCGCGCCCCAGGCAATTGGGCCATATTCGCAGGCTGTGCGCGCGGGCAGTTTAGTCTTCGCTTCGGGCCAAATCCCGATTGATCCGGAGACGAAAGAATTCGTCCCCGGCGGGGTCGCCGAGCAAACTGAACAGGTTTTGAAGAATCTAAAGGCGGTGTTCGAAGCTGCAGGCATTGGGCTGGATCAGATCGTGAAGACGACAGTATTTCTGGCTGATATGAACGACTTTACCGCGATGAATGAGGTTTACGGTAAGTACTTTGCCGAGAATCCGCCGGCGCGCGCGACCGTTCAAGCCGCGCGGCTGCCGCGCGACGCAAAAGTTGAAATAGATGCGATTGCCGTGTCAGGCTGAGCCGCGTCAAGCTGCTTTCGCCACTTTTCCGGCCTTGATGCAGCTGGTGCAAACTTTCATGCGGATCGCGTTGCCTTGGGGCGTTTTCACGCGAATGGACTGCAGATTAGGATTGAAAACTCGGGGTGTCCGATTGTTGGCGTGCGAAACATTATTGCCAAACTGTGGGCCTTTGCCGCAAACTTCACAACGTTTTGCCATGATGACTGATCTCCTGTTGGCGTACGACGCCACAGTGTGGATCGCCGCGATCAATTGAAACGAAATTTATAACAAACGAGTTGATAGCCGGTCAAGGCGGCTTTCATCTAACACGCAATGACTGGGTTCAGTTAACTGAAGGAGTAGAAACTAAAGTGAAGAGAAGACAAACGAGTTTGGCGATGCTGGCAGCGGTGATGTTTGCAGCACTAATCGTGGCCGGCTGCGGCTCCAGCACCGAATCCCCCGACAACACCGTGGCCGCCACGGTCAACGGCAAAAAGATCATGTTGTCCGAAGTAGAGCGCGTAATTCACCAACAGGCGCAGGGCAACGAATCAAAGATGTCCGCGCATGATCTGGCCCAGGCGCGGCTGACGGTGCTCGACAAGCTAATCCAACGCGAAGTTCTTTTTCAACGCGCGGAACAAGAGAAGCTTTTGCCTACCGAAGAGCAGATCACCAGCGCGATTAACCAGCAAAAGCAACAGGCCGGATTGACTGACGAAGATTTTGCCCGGCAACTGAAAGACCAGAACATGAGCATGGAGGCGGTGCGAGAAGAGGCCAAGAAGGACCTGGCGATCAACTCGTTGCAGGACAAGTATGCCGGCAAGATCACGATCAGTGATCGAGAAGTCGAGGATTACTACAACGCCAACAAGCAGCAGTTTGTGAATGCCCGCGGCGTGGGACTGGGGATGATCGTCGTCGATCCTGCCGATAACAGCCAGCAGGGAGTCGCCAGTGACGACGCCAAGAATGAGACGGACGCAAAAACAAAGATCGACAACATCAATCAGCAGTTAAAGAGCGGAGCCGATTTCGCAACTGTCGCGCGCGCCAGGAGCGAGGATCCAAACTCGGTTCAACGCGGCGGCGATATTGGATTTGCGAGCGAGGATGATCTCAAGCAGAACGGCTTCCCTTCGGATCTGGTTTCTCGTTTCATGGGTTCAATGCAGGTTGGCGATCGAACCGATCCGGTCCGCTTTCCGAGCGGCAAGTGGTACATCTTCAAACTCCAGGAGAAGCGTTTACAGACCGAGAATCTGACTCTGGAAAGCCAGGGTGTGCGGCAACAGATTACTGTGGCACTGACGAACCAGCGGAAAGAGATTCTTAACTCTGCGCTGGTTGAGGTGGCAATCTCGGAGGCGAAAATCGTTAACAGTTTCGCGGCGAACATGCTTGCCAATCCAGGCAATCTTGGTTTGCGGCCGGCGTCTGCCGATGCGGCCAAGCCGGCCGGCACTCCGGCGGCAGCAAGCAGTCCGAGTTCGTCGCCGGTGCCACCAAAAGCAGCTGCATCGCCGGCAACTTCACCAGCGAAGAGGTAGCGAATGATTTAAGCGGCGCATTTGTGCGCTTAGGTTAGCGGGCGCGGTGCCTGAGGCGTTTGGCGACCGCGCCCGTTTTGTGTTTGTTGTTCGGAGTTCCGCCTTCAGGCGGCAGTTAGTCACAGTCCGGAGCCGCGTAAACGCGGAACTCCAAACTTATGCTGTTTCGTCTTTCAGAGGTTCATAAATCCTACGGCGCACAGGATGTACTGCGCGGCGTATCTCTCCAGATCAATCCGGGGGAGCATGTCGGGCTGGTCGGTCGCAACGGTGCGGGCAAGACCACGATCTTCCGGCTGGTGACAAACGATGAAACGCCTGACAGCGGAGAAGTGGTTCGCGCGCGCGGATTGAAACTCGGTCTGTTGGCCCAGCACATTCACTTCGAAAAAGGATCGACGGTCCACGAATCTGCACTCGCAGCCTTTGGCCGGCTGCAGCAGATCGAACATGATATGCATGAGCTCGAGCATCGCATGGCCGACGCCGGAGATGATCTCGAAAAAGTCCTGGAACGCTACAGCGATCTGCAACACGAATATGAGCGCGAAGGCGGCTTTGAGTATTCGGCGAAAGCGGAAGCGATTCTGCAGGGTCTGGGTTTTGATCGCGATAGTTGGCAGATGGAAACCGAAAAACTTTCCGGAGGTCAGCAAAATCGTTTGGGATTAGCGCGTCTGCTCTTGTCTGAACCCGATGTCTTGCTGCTCGATGAACCAACCAACCATCTTGATGTCGGCGCAGTCGAGTGGCTGGAGGAATTTCTGCAAAGCTACCCTGCGGGGTTCGTCATAATTTCACATGATCGTTATTTCCTCGATCGCGCTTGCCGGCGCATCATCGAAATCGAAAACGGCCAGGCGACAAGTTACACTGGCAACTATTCCGCTTATCTTGTCGAGCGGGAAGAGCGCCGCGAGATTCAGCAGCGCGCGTTCGAGAATCAGCAACGCCTGATTGCCAAGACCGAAGAATTCATTCGCAAAAACCTCGCCGGTCAAAAAACAAAACAAGCAAAGTCGCGGCGGACCATGCTCCAACGCCTCGAACGTGTTGAAGGCGTCCGCGCGGACCAGGGCGCCGGCGATTTTCGGCTTAAGGACATCGAGCGCGCGGGCACGCACGTGCTGACCATAACGGACGCGTCTGTGGGCTATGGCGAACACATTTTAGCGCGTGACATTTCCCTGATTTTGCGCCGCAGCGAGTGCTTAGGCGTGATTGGACCGAACGGATCCGGCAAAACAACTTTCCTGAAAACGATCCTCGCAAAGATTCCATCGCTGTCGGGCGAGATTCGTTGGGGCAGCAAAGTCGAAATCGGCTATTACGCGCAACAGCTGGAGGACCTCGACGATCGAAACGAAATCATCATGGAGTTGCGTCGGGTCGCGCCTTCGACGGCGACCGCCGGCGAACTGCGTTCGTTTCTGGGAAAGTTTCGTTTCTCTGGCGATGACATTTACAAGCACGTAGGCGATTTGTCGGGCGGAGAGAAGGGAAGACTCGCGCTCGCCAAACTTATTTATTCCGGAGTCAACGTCCTGCTGCTTGACGAGCCGACGAATCACCTCGACATTCCTTCCCGAGAATCACTCGAAGAAGCGCTGGAAGCCTACGAAGGTACGATCATAACGATCAGTCACGATCGCTTCTTCCTCGATCGAGTTGCGACGCAGATTCTCGCGCTCGACGGTGAAGGTAACAGCGAACATTACAACGGCGACTATACGGAATATCACGATTGGAAGGCCGGTCGATTAGCAGCGCCGGTTGTAGCGGACGGCTTACCGCTTGAGACAGACCAACGCACCCTGCAAGGCCCGGGTCGCAAAACGAAGTCAGCGCCACGCTCGGTATCAGGTGGGGCACGATCGAGCAACGATAAATCTCGCGAATCGAAGCGCGTCAAGATCATCAAAAAGCCACGCGATCTGGTGACCATCGAAGCTGAGATTACTGAACTCGAGAAACAGATCGCCGAACTCTCAGCGGAAATGTCTAAGCCGGAAGTGGCGCGCGACATCACAAGGCTGGTTCAGGTCAACGATACTTATCAGCAGGCCGAAGCTCGTTTGGCAGAATTGATGGCCGAATGGGAGCGAGCTGAAAGCACGATACCTTCATCAAGGAGATAGTTGACATGCGAATCAACCGTTTGTTAACGTCACTTCTCGTTCGTTGAACTGGCACCCGGCAGATTGAAATTTACTTTAGGCGCGTAGCTCAGTTGGTAGAGCGCTGCCTCGACACGGCAGAGGTCTGGGGTTCAAGTCCCCACGCGCCTACCACTTTCATGTCAAATCACGTCAATGGTTTACGCACCTCAGGTAGAGCGTGAACTTTTACTTGTTTTGCGCCTTTTGGCAGACTTTTGGCAGACCGCTAAAAAAAGAGGATGAGTGGGAGATTAGCGCCGCGTAATTAGCTGATCTTTCTGAGGTGCTGTATTTGCGCTTCTGGTTGATCATTCGCAGTTTCTGGAGGTGCGATCGGCAAGTCAAGCGTTTTAACCGCATCCACCATTGCTTCCCACGTTGCGTGAGCGTAACCGGGCGTCATTCTTGAGGCATAGCCGAAGCCTGCGATAGGCGTCGCGTGTCCGAGCAAAGCGGAAATGACGAAGTGGTGAACGCCACGTTCGACTAAGCGCGTTGCAAACGTGTGACGTAGATCGTAAGGCCGAAGGTTCTCGATGCCGGCTCTGACACATGCGGCCGCA
>DASWQK010000478.1:0-2238 GCA_036403735.1 Pyrinomonadaceae bacterium | reverse complement strand
GGGGGCGCTGGTCCAGCTGATACGCGAAGGCGCGAAACAAATCGTGAAGCAGACCTACACGGCCGCCGACGGCAGCTTCAGTGCGAAAATTCCGGCGGGACGTTACTCGCTGAAAGCGATCGCCGCAGGATTCGGCGAGGTCCTCTTTGAATCTGTGCAAGTTAATCCTTCGGCTGAGATCGCTTATCGTTTCAACCTCGAACCCGCAAATTCTTCAAAGACACTCGTCAATCAACGTAACGACAAAGATAGCGTTAAGTGGACGCTGCGCTCGGCGCAGAGCCGTAAATCGATCTTCCAGGCTAATCCCGGCAACGATCCGAACATCGCCGTGGCCGAAGCGGCTGCGGACGGAAGCGCCGAAGAGCAGACGCAGCCGGCAACCGATGAACGTGGCCGCGTCCGTTTGCAAGGCGTGGCCGAGCAATACTTCGCCACTTCGTCAAGTCCATTCAGCTCGAGTTACGAAGGCATGAACTTCGCGCTGGCGTTACCGGCGTCGGAAACGATCGATCTGATCTTTGCTGGTCAGACAGGAATTGGAGACGGAGCACCCCAACGATTTGAAACTACCGCGCGCATGCGCGTCAGCGATCGGCATCACCTTAGTCTGAGCGGCGGCGGCGCGCGCTTCGTTACGGTCCTTGGTAACAATCAAAGCAGCAAACGGTCATTGGGCCAGATGTCAGTGCGAGCGGTGGATGAATGGCTGGTTCGCGACGGCGTCGTGGTGGTAATGGGTCTTGATTATTCGCGGTTCACTAATGCAGGTAGCGACTCAGCAATTAGTCCGCGGTTTGGGATTCAGTTTGATGCTAATGCGCGGACGCGAGTGAGAGCGTCGTATGCCCCGGCGGGCGACGAATCAGCAATTCAAAGCACGGCGTCATTTGAGCAAGCGGATGTTTATTTCAAGCAGCGATCGTCACAACCAGTTGCCTTTGTCGGCGGGCGGGCCGTCATGGGCCAGAGCCGGCGCCTGGAGTTCGGAGTGCAGCGGGTCCTTGATAATCGCTCGAATATTGAGACGGCCGCGTTTCTGGATATGACGGGCGGCCGCGGAGTCGGTCTGATGTCAATGCCGCTCTCAGCTTTTTCAGGTGACGCATCGCTCCCGATTTTGAACGTCGCAAATCAAAACGGATCGGCCCGTGGCATGCGCCTGGTTTATTCGCGCAGACTGAATCATGTTTGGAATGCGTCCGCTGGTTACTCGTTTGGGCGTGGCCAGAAGCTTTCCGCCAACGGCCTCACTGATCCGACTGACTTTTTCAGCAATGGTTTCTTCCAGACTGCCGCGGTGCAATTGGCGGGCGACTGGTCCAAGGGCACTCACGTGCAAACCGTGTTTCGTTTTTCGCCTCAGGCAACGGTCTTTGCAATCGATCCATTCGCTGGGCGACTCGCGGTTTACGATCCCTCGCTCAGCGTACAGATAACGCAGGATCTGCCGACGTTTGGTCTGCCGGTGCGCGCTCAGGCAGTCATCGATGCGCGCAACCTTTTCGATTTTCAAACGCGGACAATGAACGGCGAAAGCATCCTGGAAGTTGGCACCACCGGGCGATCGGTGCGCGGTGGAATCCTGGTTCGTTTCTAAAGAAAGAAGGCGGCACGAACCCCTAAGCCTCTCGTGTCGCGGTCTGCAACCGCTTTTCCAAAATCTCGGACGAGTACGAAAAGATGGACAGCGCCAGCACCCGACTCGATCCGTCGCTCAAGGAAACGGCGACAAAGTCGAGAAGCTTGTTCAATAAGCCGACAGATTCGTCTGTGTCCAGCTGGAACATAGGTTGCCTAAGGGTAAGTGACGCAGTGTGTGAGACTAGTGTGCGTGATTAATTTCACGGAATGATAGAAGAATGAAAGGCTCAGTGTTAACAACCCGGACATGGCTGCTGCTGGCGACGGCAGCGCTCTTGTTTGTTGCCGGGGCGATCAATTTTTGGCAACGGTCGCATAACCAGGGGCCACCGACGGACGGGGTCACCTGGGTCGACACTTCTCAGGGGATAGTGGCCAAAGCCATCGCGCCCGGTTCAGCCGCAGCGAGAGCGCGCATGAACGCCGGCGATCGCCTGCTGGCGATCAGCATGAGCGAGCAGAAGTGCGAAGAGGTAACGCGTGGTCCAAAGTGCGAAGAGATTTCCGGCGCGGAAAAAATTCAGCCTTATCTGGAAACGGCGCATGTCGGGGGCGAGATTCATTACCTGATCGAGCGCCCATCGTATCCGCCAG
>DASWQK010000477.1:0-8513 GCA_036403735.1 Pyrinomonadaceae bacterium | reverse complement strand
CGAAGCGAATCCTCAGGGAACAAGGTAACTCAAATCGACGTTCATGATCGTGATTCGCATTTGTTCTCTGAGCGAGGTAGAACAATGAAATACCAACTTTCCAATGATGCGCGGCCCCAGGCAATGACGCTGCTGCTGGCGGCGATTCTTTCGATTGCGCTCTGGTTTATTCCGTTCGCCGAGATACTGAGCTATCCGTTCCGGATCTTTGTGACTTTCATTCATGAAGGCGGACATGCGATTGCCGCGCTCGTAACCGGCAACTCGGTGCAAAGTTTAAGTGTCGCGATGAATGGCAGTGGAGAGACCTACACCACGCAGGGTGGCCTGTTTTCGCAGATGCTCGTGTCGAGCGCCGGATACATTGGCGCGATGACCTATGGCGCGCTGCTCCTCGTCCTGATTCGTCGATCCGTCGCGGCGCGCCTGGTCCTGGTTGGCTCCGCGGCCGTGGTGTTCGCGCTAACGACAGTCTTTGGAGTAGTCAAACCGGTCATGGCCGGAACCTGGGGTTCACTCAGCGGGCTTCCCTTCACTTTGCTCGCGGGTGTGCTGATATCCGTCGGCCTCTTTGCCGTAGCTCGATTCGCCTCAGCCCGGGTGGCAACTTTTCTGGTGAGCTTTCTCGCGGTCCAGTGCGTTTTGAATGCTCTGCTTGATTTGAAAACTGTGTTCTTCCTGTCATCGCCGTTTGCGACGACGGTCCCGACCGATGCGCTGAACATGGCAAATGCGACCGGCGTGCCGGCGATCGTTTGGTCCATCGTTTGGATCTCGTTGTCGGTTCTGATTCTGGCCGTTACTGTACGACAGTACGTCGGCTCACGCCGGTCGCCATCGCTTGGCGCCACACCGGAATTGACGCTGGGAGCTGGCACAAACGCGTTTTCGATGCCGGCGCTGCCGTCAGCTTCTGAGCAAGTTCGATACGACAAATCGGCATAGACTCCAGAGTCGCCTACGTGTCGTCCCAGGTGCTCGCCTCTGGCGCGTTCTCCTGACCGCGCCTTGCTTCAACCAGATCGGGATCGTATAATCCACAGCTTGCTCGGATCGTCGGAGGTTATCCGGTGGGTTTTGGCCCACTTTTTCTTTTGGGCGAAAGGTGGCGCAATTTGTTGATTTGCGCTCCTGGTCATGGAAACAGCTTCGGTTGCAGATCGCATTCGCGAAATTGCGGAACAGGCTGCGATTGACCACGGACTCGAGATGGTCCACACAGAGGTCGCGGGCCCCGAGAATCATCCGATTGTTCGCGTGTTCATTGATAAGCCCGGGGGCGTAACTCACCAAGATTGTTCCGGCGTGAGCACGCAAATAGGCACGGTGTTGGATGTCGAGGATTTCATTCATGCGACTTACACCCTTGAGGTTTCGTCGCCGGGAATAGAACGCGGGCTCTATAAACCGGGCGATTACGAGCGGTTTGCCGGCAGCACCGCGAAGATCAAGACCCGCGTCGCGATCGCCAGCCAGCGAAATTTTCGTGGCCGCATAATCGGCATCGAACCCGACCACGTGGTATTTGAGGATCGAGCCAGCGGTCGAGTCACGATCCCTTTCAACTCGATCGCAAAAGCGAATTTGGAAGTCGACGTAGAAAACGAGTTTCGTCAGGCGCGGGAACGCGAGTTGTTGGATAAACAATTGATCGATAGCAACCGGCGCTGAAACACGAAAACAATTCATTAAATGAGTACAAGCATTGCGCAAAACATCGAGGCCCTATGCCAGGAGCAAGGCATTGATCGTGATCTGGTAATCGAAGCGATCAAAGAGGCCGTACGCGCGGCCGCGAAAAAGCAATTCAAGGGCGGCGAAGACATTCAGGTTGATTGGAGTCCCGAAACCGGCCTGGAGCTGGCCGCGTCGAAAGTTGTCGTCGAAGAAGTTGCTGACGCTTCGACCGAACTATCGATTGATGAAGCCCGCGAACTGGGCGGTGACGAAGTTGAAGTAGGCGATGCCCTGCTGCTGCCGATGCCGATGGAAGAACTCGGCCGCATCGCTGCGCAAACAGCCAAACAAATTCTGTTTCAGAAAGTTCGTGATGCGGTTCGCTCGAACGTTTACGAACAATACATCGATCGCGTCGGCGAACTGGTCAACGGATTCGTCAAGCGTTTTGAGCGCGGCAACATGATTGTCGACCTGGGAAACCTGGAAGCCATTCTGCCCCGCTCTCAACAGTCACGCGGCGAGCAATGGAACCAGGGCGAGCGCATCCGCGTCGTCATCACCAACGTTTCGAAAGAATCAAAAGGCCCGCAAATTGAAGTCTCGCGCACCTCACCCGAGCTGCTCGAGCGTCTCTTCGAAATGGAAGTGCCCGAAATTTATGACGGCACAGTCGTAATCAAATCATGTGTTCGCGAGCCGGGTGAACGCGCCAAGATTGCCGTCGTTTCCAACGAACGCGACGTCGATCCGGTTGGCGCCTGCGTCGGTATGAAGGGCTCGCGCGTGCAGGCCATCATTCGCGAACTGCGTGGCGAGAAGATCGACATCATCGAGTGGTCAGAAGAGCCTTCGGTCTTTGCGGCAAACTCGCTTTCGCCGGCGAAAGTGAATCAGGTGCGCATCACCGACATCGAAAATCGCCAGATGGAAGTGATCGTCAACGAAGATCAACTCAGCCTGGCGATCGGCAAGCGTGGGCAAAACGTGCGGCTGGCGACCAAACTGGTGGGCTGGAACATCGATATCCGCAGTGAAGAAGAATTGAAGAAGGAAGTCGCCGAAGCCATGGGCGCGATGATCGCATCCGGCGCGCCGGTTCCCCTCTCCGCAATTGAAGGCGTGACCGCGCAACAGGCGGAAGCTCTCGCGACCCACGGAGTCAATGACATCGACGGCCTGGCCGCGACTACGGTTGACGATCTGGTTGAGTTTCTCGACGTCAGTCTTGATCAAGCCGAGCAAATGCTTATAGCTGCTCAGGCCGTCATTCAAATACGCGAACAAAGCTTGCAGGCCCCCGGAGAGGAATCAGAAACGCCGGACACTGAAAGCGACCATCAAGTGGAGCAACACGCAGCCTCGATTGAAGCCGACGAGACTACCGAGGCGGCCGAGATCGAGCCTAACGACGAAATGACCGCGGCCGGATATGACGAAGCGGTCGAGAAGGGCGTGCCTTTCTCTGCCGAACAAACGATTCGCGCCGAAGATTCAGCGGACCCTGTCGCGCTCACTGAGGCTGATCCCATGAGCGTCGACGAATTGCTCTTGCAGGAACCTGGACGCGACCTGCGACCTGATGTAATAACGCCCGCCCCGGACATGTCTTTGACGGTGGATCCTGAAGCCGTCAGAGCGGCCGAAGAAGATCAAATTGCTTCGGCTTCAGTTGAACAGACTCTCGCTCCGTCTTCCGACGATGTGGCCGCGACGGACGAAAGCACAGAGGACGAGAAGCGATGAAATGCTTCTGAGGCGGCCAAACATTTTTTGCGTACGCGGTTTGAAGCGTGCGCCTCGCCTGCGACCCCTAACGTAGCAGCGCTCTTTGAGCCTGCGTGCGAAGGGTGGTGTCGAGGCAACACTTTTCGCAAGCAGCAAGGAGCGCATGTCAGCAGTCACTTCCAAAGTTCGCATATACGATCTCGCTAAAGATCTAAAAATCGACACCAAACGCCTGATTGAAGAGGTACGGCGCGAAGGTGTGGATGTCAGCGTCCCCTCGAATTCCATCTCGAAAGAACTCGCCGAAAAAATTCGCGACAAGTACTTTCCTAAAAAGGAGGTCGCAGTCAAACGCGCCGTTCGCATCGTCAAAAAGGCCGCGCGTCCGATCATCGAGGAAGAGCCGGTCGTCGAGGTTCCTGAGGCCGCCGCGCCACCAGAGGCCGTAGAGCCTGAGCCGATGATCGCGGACGAAGAACCCGTTGCTGCTCCGCAGCCTCCGGCACATGTCGTTCGTCGACTCGCTCCGGCAGTTCGCGCTGCTAAACCCGAGATTGCCGTGCCAGAGGTTTTAGAGCCACCGCCGTCTGAGCCGGAAGCTGAGCCTCAGCCAATTGAAGAAGTAAGCGCACCACCCATGCAAGTGGAAGCAAAACCGGTACCTCCGGGCCGGCAAGTACGCGTGATGCGACCCACGGCGGCCGCCTTGAATGCTGGAATTCGCCCGGGCGAGCGCGCGCCCGCCCCCGCGCCATCGCCTACCGCCGCCGCAACTGCAACTGCCACGCGCACGCGCGAACGCGCACCCCGAGGACGCGTCGAATACACGGGCACGCCGGGCGAAACTGCGACGCCGCAAACAACTTACATTCCGCCGCCGGATGCGGGCCGGCGACGCTCGCGTCGCGGTTCGACACGCGGCGGCAAGCGGCCTGGAGATAAGGGCGGGAGACTCGATCGAGACGTTATGCCACCGCCGGACCATCGCACGCTTGAAGAGCGCATCGCCGGGCGAATTCAAGTCTCTGGCGATCTAAAACCGGTACGTCTGGTTGAGGGCTCAACGGTCAAGGAGTTCGCCGAGAAGCTCGGCATTAAGCCTAAGGAAGTGGTAGGCCTGCTGCTGCAACGCGGCGTTTTCGCCACGATCAACCAGGCACTCGACGATAATGTCGCGGTCGATCTCGGCAAGCGGTTCGGCTATGACGTGGCCTTTGTCCCATTCGAGGACATGATTGCCGAAGAAGAGTTCGAAGAACTGATCGCCACCGATGCCGATGATGTAGAGGTGCCACGCGCGCCGGTCGTCACCGTCATGGGCCACGTCGACCACGGCAAGACTTCGCTCCTCGATGCAATTCGCACCACGGACGTCGCGGGCGGAGAAGCGGGCGGTATTACTCAACACATCGGCGCGTACAGCGTCCAGGTGCAGAGCCCTGATAATCCGAATGAAAAACGACGCGTAGTTTTTCTCGACACACCGGGCCACGAAGCGTTCACCCTGATGCGTGCCCGCGGCGCCAAGGCAACTGACGTGGTCGTTTTGGTGGTCGCCGCTGACGATGGCGTGATGCCACAGACGATCGAAGCAATTGAACATTCGCGCGCCGCAGGGGTCCCGATCGTAGTCGCGATCAATAAAGTCGACAAGCCTGATGCAAACCCTGATCGCGTTCGGCAAGAGCTTTCGCAGCAAGGCCTAAATCCAGTGGCCTGGGGCGGCGAAACCGAAATGGTTGAGGTCTCTGCGAAGAAGAGACAGAACCTCGAGACGCTGCTCGAAACAATCCTCCTGACTTCAGACATTCTCGATTTACGAGCCAGCACCACTCGCCTAGCTTCGGGCGTGGTGCTTGAAGCAAAACTCGATCGCGGTCGCGGGTCGGTCGCCACCGCGCTGGTCCAGCAAGGGACGCTGCGCGTTGGCGATCCCTTCATCGTCGGACAAATCTTCGGCAAAGTCCGCGCCATGTTCAACGATCGCGGCGATCAGGTGACTGAAGCCGGCCCCGCGACCCCGGTTGAAGTACTCGGCCTGCAGGGTGTACCGCAAGCCGGCGAAAGCTTCCAGGTCGTCGCCGACGTTTCTCGCGCGCAGCAAATCTCGAGTCATCGCCAGACCGCTGAGCGCCAACGCACGCTGATTAAGACGACCAAACGCGGCATCGAAGCGCTGGGCGAAACGGATGTCAAGGAACTGCTCGTCATCCTCAAGGCCGACGTGCAGGGGTCTGTCGAAGTTTTGAAGTCAACTCTACAAAAGATGTCCAGCGAGCGGGTGAAAGTGAAAGTTGTCCGCTCGGGCGTCGGCGCGATCACCGAATCCGATGTGTTGTTGGCATCGGCGACGCAAGCCGGTTCCGCGGCCACCGCAGTGGTAATCATCGGCTTCAATGTGCGTCCCGAATCGCGCGCCAATGATTTGGCCAAACAGGAAAGCGTGGACATCCGCCTGCACTCGATCATTTACAAGGTCGAAGAAGAAATTAAGGCGGCCCAGATCGGCATGCTCGAGAAGATCGAGAAAGAAAAGATTCTCGGCAAAGCCGAGGTGCGCGAAGTCTTCCGCGTGCCGCGAGCCGGCGTCATCGCCGGTTGCATGGTTCTAGATGGAACCATTCGCCGGAATGCTCGCGCCCGGCTGATTCGCGATGGCGTGGTGGCGTGGGAAGGCAACATCGCCTCTCTGCGACGCTTTAAAGACGACGTGTCGGAAGTACGCGAAGGATTCGAGTGTGGTATCGGTCTTGAGAACTTTAATGATGTGAAGGCCGCCGATCAGATCGAAGCGTACATAATCGAAAAGATCGCAGCCACGGAACTCTAAGAACAGAAGACAGTAGTCAGGAGACGGAAGTCAGCAGGACATTCCAAAACAAGGTTACTTCTGAATTCTGACTCCTGTCTTCTGACTGCTGCTTGCTTATGCATCGTCCCGAGCGCATCGCCGAAACCTTGCGCGAAGAAATTGCGCAGATTGTTGGTTACGAACTCGAAGATCCGCGACTGACAATGGTAACTGTTACTGAAGTTCGGGTCGCGGATGACTTGCGCGACGCCAGCGTCTATGTGACGGTCCAGGGCGACGAGCAGGAACACAACAAGGCCCTCAGCGCGCTCCGCCATGCCGCACCCTATGTACGCAAGCAACTTGGCTTTGCGTTGAATTTACGGCATACTCCCGCGCTTCACTTCGTGCGTGACACGGTCGAAGAAAAAGCGGGCTACGTCGATGCGCTGTTACAAGGAATTGAGAAAGGAAGTGAATAGTAAATCGTGAATCGTAAATAGCCGCCCCCTTTCTATTTACCATTTACGATTTACGATTCACCTTGAAATGCTTAGCCAGGTAGTTGAACTGATTGAAAAAAAGGATCGCTTTGCGATTACTTCCCACGTCCGCCCGGACGGCGATGGTCTCGGCTCCTCTCTCGGCCTGTTCTGGCTGCTGAAATCACTTAACAAGGATGTCGAAGTGATCATGCGCGATCCGGCGCCGCATTCGTATCAACAATTGCCGGGCGCCGGCACGATTCGCGTTGCGCCCCGCATTGGCGAGCATTTCGACGCGGTGCTCATCATTGAATGTTCAGATCTGGATCGGCCCGGCCTCGAAGATTTGGATCAGCAGTTCGTCGTCAATATCGATCACCATTCGACCACGGAACTCTTTGGCAGCATCAACTGGATCGACTCGACCGCCGCGGCTTGCGGTGAAATGGTCTATAACCTCTGCAAAGCCACGGGCGTGCGCGTCACCAAAGAAATTGCCGAATGCGTCTACACTGCCCTGCTCACCGACACGGGATCATTTCATTACTCGAACACGACTGAGCGCACCTTCAAAATCGCGTCTGAGCTGGTGCGCACGGGAGTAAGGCCGGCCAAGACCGCCGAGGCCCTCTTCGGCAGTTATCAATGGCCGAAGATCGAATTGCTTAGTAAGGTGCTATCGACCGCGAAGCGCGACGACACCGGCCACGTCGCCTGGATGTGGCAGACGTTGACGATGCAGGAACAGACGCACGCGGCGGAAGAAGACGCTGACGGTTTTGTGAATTACCCGCTGGCGGTCGGTGAAGTTGAAGCGACTGCGCTGTTCAAAGAAACTGCTCCCGGCGTTTATCGCACGAGTCTGCGCTCAAAGGGCGATGTCAACGTCGCAAAGATCGCCGAGCAATTCGGCGGCGGCGGTCATCGCAACGCCGCGGGCTGCACGCTGAAAGGCACTTCCTTAGAACTCGAGCAAAGGGTCGTGCCGCTGCTGCAAGACGCGGTAAAGAGATCGAATGGGCTGAAGGATTTGACGGAAGACGCACTTAAGTAACCAGGTCCGTTTAGAGGCGGGCTACCGCCCGCCATTTCCATCAATCAAAAGGCGGGCAGTAGCCCGCCTCTAAACTTTAGGAATGGCTTCAATCGAACGGAAATACAAATGGCGTCGCGCTGATTATCAGGAAAACACTCGCGGCCTCCTCATCGTTCACACCGGAAACGGCAAAGGCAAAACGACCTGCGCGCTTGGTTTGATGATGCGCGCTGCCGGACAGGATCTGGCTTGCTGCATGGTCCAATTCATGAAGTCGCGCAACGACCGCTACGGTGAACACGTGGCCGCCGAAAAACTGGGCATCGAAGTTCACACGATGGGCGACGGCTTTACCTGGGACACCAAGAACCCCGAGCAGGATCGACAAACCGCCCGCCAGACCTGGAATCTTTGCGTTGAGAAGCTGCGCAGCGGCGATTACGATCTGCTCGTCTTTGACGAACTGGTGTACGTGTTGAGCTACGACATGCTGCCCGTTGATGAAGTACTCTCAGAAATACGAACCGCCCGCGAGCGCCAGCCCTCGCTTCACATCGTCGTCACCGGTCGCGACGCGCCCAAGGAATTAATCGAAGCTGCCGATCTGGTGACCGAGATGACTGAAGTCAAGCACCCGTTTCAGGCCGGCATCAGAGCGCAAAAGGGCATCGAGTTCTGAATCATTATTCAACCCTTTCGGTTTTGTAGTAGCATAGCCGCAGCCATGTCAGATCACATTGAATCAACACCAGGGACCAGAAATGGTAAGCCCAGAATTTCGGGGACCCGAATCACG
>DASWQK010000476.1:0-8329 GCA_036403735.1 Pyrinomonadaceae bacterium | reverse complement strand
CAACTCTGCCTAACTCTGGCGCATCCGCATAAAGATCCTTCACCTTCTGAATCTTCTGCTCGACGAGCCGGTCCTGTTCCAACTGAGTTTGCGTTTGCATCGTTGCCTCCTCTTTCAATAATTGCCGAGTTAGTTATCTATTCAGTTATGCGAGCCGAGGCTATCGGGCGGCGGCCATCTGATCACCGAAAACTTCCGCCAAATTCTTCGGTTCCTTACGCTCCTGATTGTTCGTCTGGTGGCGAAGAATCGATGACTGCCGGTAGACCTCCTTGCGCGAACGCATGATGCTGCCGAGCGGACGGTGCTCTTCCGTGACGCGCCAGGGCGACATCGAAGTTTTGTCCATCCTCTCGAAATTGTCTTCCCCGCCGACATCCTGTTGCGGCAGCCGCAATTTCGCGACGGTCACATACGGCGAGAGGCTCTCGGGCCAACGTACCGTCGTTTTCTCAACCGGCATTCGAGCCAGATCCGTGGAGAGCTGGACCTGGACGTCGAACTCGTAAGGCCGCTCGCGCAGCTCCGCTACAAGCGCCGGTCGAAAGACCTGGTCGGTAGCGGCAGGATCGAGAGCTCGCTGCACCACGCCGTCAGCAAACGATTGAACCGGTGCGACGCGAACCTTTGCGACGTAGTCGCCATGACGCACAGAGCCCATGGTCCAGTACGTCGAGAGAAGCAGGTTGACGAACTTGACTTGCACGAGTGTCAGGAAGGCGCCGAGTTCTTCCCAGGCCCACTCTTCGGGAGGCAGCGTTCCCTTGCCCGTGACCCACGCGTAGAGGAATCGATGTATTGCAGCCTGCTTCTCCTCAGGCGATGAGGTTGTCTTCGGAGCTACGCCAATATTGGCAAACAGACTCTGAATAAACACATAGTGCTTGAGTGTGTTGGCGAAGAAGACTGGGTTGTCGATTAGCGCGTAGTCGAAAGTGTCACTGTCCGTCTCATCCTCCAGCAGAGTCTTCCCTTCTATGCCGAAAATCTTCAGCCCTATGCCGACGATTGGTCCCAGAAATCGATCACTACCAACGTGATTGGTCCCGTTTGAGAAACGGACCATAGCTTCGTGGCGCCCCGGTTTGGCGTAGATTCCCTGCGCGTATTCGCTCGGCAATCCACTGAGGATTTCAAATTCTCCCCGGGCCAGACCGTAGCCCTTGGCATGGGCGTCGCGCACCACACGGCCGATCCCTTCGGATTCGAGCGAGCCGCGCATATGCTGCTTCATCGAATCGAGGACCGTCTGAAGGGTTTGTTCGAAATCCGGCTCCTCCTGTTCAACCTCGGGACTATAACGCACAAATTTCTGAGTCATTGTTGCCACTTCCTTTCAGGCGAACGACGATTTGTCCTGAATGACGTTCCGATCTAATTGTCCTGTTGCTGCGTGCGGAAGGATTACACTCCGCCTGAGGAGAAAAATCTATTAGACGAAGGTATCGATCGATACCTTGGTATTAGAGGCGTTCGGGGATAGAATCCCCATCACTTGAGTTCCCCCCTTTTGAGATATTCACTGTAATCACAGAAGCCAGAGGGCTCGGCCATGAAGAGGTCTGAAGGATCTTCGCCCGCGAAACCAAAGAGCTTCGCTGATGAGCTTGAGGAGCGCGTCACTCAACGCACTGCGGAACTAACCGCGACTATCGAACAACTAAAGCGACAACTTGCCGAACGTCAGCGCGCGAAAGAGGCGCTGCGCGAAGGAGAGCTTTTTAACTTGATCGTTGAGAGCATTCCGGTTCCGGTTGCGATCACCTCACCGACCGGTGAGGTCGAGGCGCTTAATAAACCAACCCTTGAATATTTCGGCAAGACCTTCGAGGAATTAAAAGGGTGGAAGAGCTCTGAGGTCGTTCATCCGGCAGACCTTGAACGCACGGTGGCCGCGCAAATGGCGGCGCACCAAAAGGGCACTGCCTATAACGTCGAAAGCCGCCATCGCCGTACGGATGGCGTCTATCGCTGGTTCAATGTGCTTGGCTTACCTTTACGAGATGCACAAGGACGAATCCTTCATTGGTTTCACCTGCAGATCGATATTGATGACCGTAAGCGAGCTGAAGAAGCATTACGGTCTGCAGAACGCAATTTGAGTCTGACAATAAACACCATCCCAACCTTGATACAAGTGTCGCAACCTGATGGGACCGTACTGTCGGTGAATCAAGCGGTCTTGGACTACCACGGTATCGACCTGCAGGATGTGCAGACAGAGGACTTTCGCACTCGGGTTTACCATCCGGACGATGTGGAAAGATTGCGCGAGGAGCGCAAGGAGGCCCTCAAACGCCCGCTACAGTTCGAATATGAGCAACGCGCGCGGGGTAAGGACGGCAAATATCGCTGGTTCCTGGTCCGCTATAATCCTCTGCTCGATGATCAAGGAAGAATAGATCGATGGTATGCAACCGCCTTCGACATCGAGGACCGAAAACGGGCTGAAGAAGCGTTACGGTCGGCTGAACGCAATCTAAATCAGATCATCAACACCATTCCTACACACATTTACGTATTGAACATCGAAGGATCCGTCCAGTATGTCAATCAGGCTGTGATGGATTACACCGGCCTCAGTCTGGAGGACGTAAGACAAGAGGATTATCGGGATCGTGTAATCCACCCGGAGGATCTTAAGAGAGTCCGCGCAGGGCGCTTGGCATCGCTGAGGCGAGGCGCGCCCTTCAGCACTGAGCAGCGCGTCCTGAGCAACGATGGGCAATATCGCTGGTTCCTGGTGCGCTATAAGCCCTTGCTCGATGAGCAGGGACGTATCGTTCAGTGGTATGTGGCCGCGTTCGACATTGAGGACCGAAAACGGGCGCAGGAAGAAGTGCGTCGTAGCGAGGCGTTCCTCGCCGAAGCCCAGCGGCTCACCTCAATCGGCAGTTTTTCCTGGCTCGTCGCGACCGATGAGCTGGCATGGTCAGAGGAGCTCTATCGTATTTATGAATTCGATGGGGAAATCAAAATCACACTCGGAGTCATCCGTACGCGGGTACATCCGGAAGATCTAAGCTTGTACGAGAAAATGGTCGAACAAGCACGAAACGGTTCCGAGGATTTTGAATGGCAATACCGTTTACTAATGCCTGACCAATCGATCAAGTACATGCACGCAGTGGCTCAAGCGACGCGGGACCCGAGTGGCCAACTGGAGTACATCGCGGCAGTTCGGGATGTCACCGCCCGCAGGCTTGCCGACGAAGCTCTTGACAAAGCGCGGTCAGAACTCGCGCGCGTTGCGAGGGTCATGAGCCTGGGGGCATTGACGGCTTCGATCGCGCATGAGGTCAATCAACCATTATCGGGAATCATCACTAACGCCAGTACCTGCATGCGAATGTTGGACGCTGAGCCGCCCAACGTGGACGGGGCGCGCGAAACCACGAAGCGTACAATTCGTGACGGCCGCCGCGCTGCTGATGTGATTACTCGACTGCGCGCCCTGTTCACTAATAAGGACGCAGCCACGGAGTTAATCGATCTGAATGAAGCGACCCAGGAAGTAATCGCGCTTTCGCGCAGCGAACTGGAGCGAAACCGCGTGATTACGCGGACCGAACTTGCCGTCAAACTTCCTCTCGTAACCGGTGATCGTGTTCAATTACAACAAGTCATTCTGAATCTGCTGCGGAACGGCTCAGATGCAATGAGCAATGTCGATAATCGTCCGCGCGATTTGCTGTTCAGAACTGAAGTGGAGGAAGGCGGTTGGGTGCGTTTGAATGTTCAGGATGCCGGAATAGGTTTCGAGCCGCAATCGCTCGATCGGTTATTCCAGACGTTCTACACAACCAAAGACGATGGGATGGGGATTGGACTGTCTGTAAGTCGCTCGATCATTGAGAATCATCGTGGCCGTATATGGGCGACATCAAACCAAAGTGCAGGTGCAACGTTCTCGTTTTCGATTCCGTGCGTTGTCGACGGGCCACACTAACTCACCCCAATAAATTCTCGATCTTCACTGGAAGTTCGCGCACATGAACTCCAGTTGCATGATGGACCGCCGCCGTAATCGCAGCAGCGATACCGGCCAAGCCAATCTCCCCAATTCCGCGCGCGCCGAGTTCGTTAATCTCTTTATCGGGATAGTCGAGAAACGTGACGTCGATGGGCGGCGCGTCGGCATTCACCGTCACCATGTAGTCAGCCAGGTTGCTGTTGATCGGCGCACCGTTCTGCGGATCGTAAATAGCCTCTTCGAACAGCGCCATACCAATCCCCATCACTACCGCGCCTTGGATCTGATTGCGGCCGGCTAAGGGGTTCAAGATCCGCCCCGCATCCATTACGCTCACCACCCGGCCCACGCGCAACCGCGCGATCTCTGGTTGCCACGTTACCTCTACGAAGTGGCAGCCGAACGAATGCTTGGAGAACTTCGCGCCCGGAACAAAAAACGTCTGCTCGCCCTTGCCGTGGCCGGTCACTAACCGGACATTGGCGCGCCGAAGTAAATCGTCAAAAGGAATACCTTTCCCATGGCCTTCGGCCTTCACGAATACGAGGCCATTGGCAAGTGCAAGATCGTCAGGCTTGTGTCCGAGGAATGGCGAGCGTGGACTCGTAACCGCAATGATTAGCAGCGATGCGATCGCTTCGTTCGTTCCTCCAAAGATCGCTGGGATCAAGGACTCAGTCGCCATCGAGGCGCCGGAGATCGGACCATCTGGCAATGAGCTATCGCCTAACACAACCTCGACCTTGTCGAGCGGAACACCCGTCTTCTCCGCCGCAAGCTGCGCCATGATGGTGTAGGTGCCGGTGCCAATGTCCTGCGTGGCCGAAGAAACGCGGAGCGTCCCATCGTCGCGCAGCTGCACGTTCGCTTCGGCGGCAAACCGATCGGCTGGCCAAGCGGCACCGGCCATTCCCCAGCCCAGTGTCAATCCGTCGCGTTTCATCGATCCGGGTGTTGGGTTGCGCTTCGACCATCCAAATTTCTCCGCGGCCATACTCAGGCATTCAACGTAATGGCGAGAAGAAAAAGGCAGACCATTAGATTCGTCGAGCTTCGGTTCATTAATAATGCGGAAGCGGACTGGATCGATCTTCAACCGATCCGCGAGCTCGTTCATCGCCGATTCGGTCGCGTAGAGTCCGGGCACTGCTCCCGGACCGCGCATGTCGGCAGTTGCACCGATATTGCGTCTTGCGCGCCCGAAGCTCACGCGCAAATTCGGCGTGCTGTAGTGAAAGGGCGTCGCATCGCCACAGTCTTCGTGATAATCGTCCAGCACCGACATGTGATAGACGTAGTCGTGCATGAGCGAAACGAGTTTGCCATCGCTGGTCGCGCCCAGACGCAGCCGCTGCTGCGTACGCGCGCGATGGCCGACCGTCTGAAACATCATCTTGCGGCTAACCACCAGCTTCACCGGTTTGCCCAGTTGCCGCGCGGCAGCGACGGCGAGCGGAACATGCGTCCACGGATAAAGCTTTCCACCGAACCCCGACCCCAGGAACTTTGCGATAACCCGAACATTTTCTTTCGCCAAGCCGAACATTTGCGCCAGCACGCTGCGCGCATTAACGACGCCTTGCGTCGAGTCATAGACCGTCAGCATGTCTCCATCCCACAGCGCGGTCGAAGCGTGCAACTCGAGCGGGTTGTGAGTCTCCGCCGGCGTAACATACGTTTCGTCAAGCTTCATCGGAGCGCTGGCGAATGCTCCTTCGGGGTCTCCCCGTTTGCTTTGCTCCCTTGGCACCGGTCCGTACGTAGTGAGCACCACATCTGGATCGTTGCCGGCTTCAAGTCGAGCTTCTACATTCGGCTTTTCTTTGGTGTATGTTGCACGCACGGCATCGGCTGCGGCTTTGGCGGCTTCGAATGTCTCCGCCACGGCCAGTGCAACATACTGACCGTAGTAGCGGATCGCATCGTCTTCGAATGGTGGCCGGCGTTCTTCGCAAACGCGATCGAAGCCGGGCGCCTGAGTTGAGCGAAAGATCTTTCCAATGTTCCCGCGATGAAAAACGGCGCGCACACCCGGCATCTTTTCAGCGGCAGCAGTATCCAGCTTTAGCAATTTGCCATTTGCTATCGTCGCTTCGACCGGAACGGCGTAGAGCATTCCAGGGAAATTAAAATCAGAGGTGTACTGCGCCAAACCAGTGACTTTGCGCGGGCCATCTATACGAGGTGTGTCTCGGCCGATCGGAGAAGTCGCGGGCAATTGCTGTGTTGTCGCCATGGTTTGATCCTCCGCCGTCAGGTGATTACCACCGTTCGTAACGCATGCGTGAGACAACGCTTGGCCAATTCGATCTTGAAGCCATTCTCACTCTGCGGCTTAGCGCCGCGTAGCGCCGCTTCGGCCGCTTGATGAAAGGTCGCTTCGTTTGCTGTTTGGCCGGTTAGTGCACGTTCAGCCTCTGGTGATCGCCACGGTTTCGTGCCTACACCGCCGAGGGCGACGCGGACACGGGTGATTTTGCCGTCGGTGATCGTGAGCACTATTGCAGCCGACGCCAACGCGAACTCGTACGACGCGCGATCGCGCAGCTTCAAGTACAGCTGCTTGCTTCCGACGATTGGTGGCGGGAGCGTTACATCTGTGATTAGGTCGCCCGGCTCCAAAACGGTTTCGCGGTGCGGCGTGTTGCCCGGAAGAAGATGAAAATCGCCGAACGGAATGGCGCGCGATCCCTTTGGCCCTTGCACGTGTATCGTCGCCTCGAGCGCCGCCATCGCCACACACATATCCGAGGGATTCGTCGCGATGCAATGTTCGCTTGTACCCAGGATTGCAAGCGGGCGATTGTGGCCAGTGATCGCCGGACAGCCGCTGCCGGGTTCACGCTTGTTGCAGGACATGGCCGTATCTCGGAAGTAAACACAGCGTGTACGCTGCAGCAGGTTGCCGCCAACCGTGGCCATATTGCGGATCTGTGCCGAGGCGCCGTTCAGAATCGCCTGCGACAAGACGAGATAGTCTTTCTGCACCTTCGGGTGATGCGCGAGATCGGAATTCCGAACCGTCGCCCCGATCTTCAGACCGCCATCAGGCGTGGCCTCGATCTTGTCCAGCGGCAGACGATTGATGTCGAGCACACGGTCGGGCGTCTCCACGTTCAGCTTCATCAGATCGATCAGCGTCGTGCCTCCACCCATGAAACGCACGTCCGCGCCCTGCTGGGCCGTTTTCGATTGCGCGGCGACCGCAATGGCCGATCCGGGATCTGTTGGCCTGATGAATTCAAAGATGTGCATCGAGAACCTCCGTCGCGCTAAGCGCGTTTTCGAACCTGTTGAATCGCTTCGACGATATTGGAGTAAGCACCGCAGCGGCAGATGTTGCCGCTCATCAGTTCCTTCACCGACGCGTCATCGGGACCGCACGGTTCCTTGAGCAGAGCGACCGCCGACATGATCTGACCTGACGTGCAATAGCCACACTGATAAGCGTCGCAGGCAAGGAATGACGCCTGCATCGGATGCATCGCTTCCGGCGTGCCTAATCCTTCGACAGTCGTGATCTCCTCTCCATCGTGCATCAACGCCAGGTTGAGGCATGACAGCACACGCTTGCCGTTCACATGCACGGTGCAGGCGCCGCATTGCCCGTGATCGCAGCCTTTTTTGGTTCCGGTGAGTGCAACAGTTTCGCGGATGCAATCGAGCAGGGTTGTGCGTGGATCAATTCGAAGTGAGTGCTCCTTACCATTGATGCGGAGGGTGATGGGGACGGCGCCCTCGACGTTTGGCTGCTCGGTGAGAGCCGAGGTGCACTCTTCGGTAGCGCCTTTCGCGATTGCCGGTACATACCCCGCGACAAGGCTCGCGGCCACGCCGCTTCCGGATGTCAAAAGGAACTTGCGCCTTGTCGGATTTCGCGGACGCGATTTCGGATCATCGTCTGACATAAGTTCTCCATTCGAGCTAAAGCCTTATGGGATTCCATGCGTTCAACCTTATCTCACGATTCAACCAGGAGGTCGTCGCCCTCGATCTGCACAGAACGGAAACGTACGGGCCGCTGTGCCGGTCCCCGAATTACGGCCCCGGAAGTCACATCGAACTGACTGCCATGACAAGGGCACGTCACGGTCGTGCCCTCAAGCTTACCCTCTCCGAGCGAGCACCCCATGTGCGTGCAGACGTCATCGAAGGCATATAGACTTCCTCCAGCGGCCGCAATACTAACCTTGGTTCCGTCGATATCTAAGACGCGCATTTCGCCTTCGCTGAGTTTGGGTCCCGCATTCACTCTTCCCATCTCACTACCTCCTCCTATCTGACGCCCACCTCTTGGAATTTTCACTCCGGAAGATCGTCTTTCGAGTTCACGTATGCAAAGCCCAGCGGCCCGAT
>DASWQK010000475.1:0-5262 GCA_036403735.1 Pyrinomonadaceae bacterium | reverse complement strand
TGGTGAGTGCCAACTGCGATCCAGCCTGCCACGTCCGGCAGTCTGCTCGCGGGCCATGATGCACAAACCTTCAGACGCGCCGGCTCGCGCTTGTCGCATCGCTTCGAGATTAGTCGAGTCAATCGATTCAAAGCGAAGAATGGTAGGCTGCGGCAGGGTCATGGGATTGTTTGGAGTGCGCTGACTGGTCAGCGCTTTGGAAAGCGGCGACTAGTCGCCGCACTCCAAATTAATTCATCTCGGCAGCGTCTGTGGCATGTTCGCCAGCGTGTATGCCAGCGCCGCAACCAGGGCACAGTTTTCTTGCAGCTCTTTAGGATTGACTTTGTCGAGCGTGTCCGCGGCAGTGTGATGATAATTAAAGTACGTGCGCGCGTCCTGGATCGGAGCGAAGGTCGGCACGCCAGCTTCGCCCAACGGCGCCACGTCGGTCCCTGCTTCGTCAATCATACGCGTCACGCCGGCGCCCTGGCTTTGGAGGATTGTCGACAATGGCTGTAGCACAGTCAGCAGCTCAGGCTTGCCTTGGGCGTAAAAACCGAGCGGATGACCGGCGCCCAGATCGCTTTCGATCGCGGCGAAGTGGTTCATCAGATCCGCCTTATGATCGTCAGCATACGCGCGCCCGCCCCTGGTCCCGTTCTCTTCATTCATCCAGGCGACGATGCGGACGGTCCGTTTCGGACGAAAGTGTAACTGTTTCAGTAACTGCGCTGTCTGCATCGCGATTGCGACGCCGGCGCCATCATCGATTGCGCCCCGGCCCAGGTCCCACGAATCGAGGTGGCCCGACACGATGACGATTTGTTCCGGATGTTCACTTCCCTTCAAATCAGCGACCACATTATAGCTGGGCGCGTCGGCAAGCGTCTGCGGCGTCAACACCAGATGAATTCGCACCCGGCCTTCGCTGGTCAGGTGTGCGATCAAGTCTGCGTCTTCCGCAGCAACGGCCGCGCCAGGAATCTTCGGAGCGTCGTCAGCGTAACGAAGCGCGCCCGTGTGCGGCAGACGATATTCTGCTCCACCAGCAGAACGATTTAGGGCAGCGACTGCCCCCAGTCGCGCCGCTGCGCTCGGTCCACCGCCACGATAAGCGACTGCCTGTCCGTAAGCCTGACCCGCGAAACCATTATCAGCGAGTTGCTGATCAAACTTTGCATTGAACAGAACGATCTTTCCCGCGACGCGATCGCGGCCGAGCGCCTGCAACTCGTCAAAGTTGTTCACCGTAATGACTTCCGCAGTTAAGCCTTGTGCCGGAGTGGCCACGCTGCCACCCAAAGCTGTCAGCACAATCTTCTGCGTCGTCCCTGGCGCCATGCCCGGATAATCCGTCAACGCGGCCGTCTCTTCTCCGCGAACCCAATGCGGCACCATCACTTTTTCCAGCTTCACTTCCAGACCGAGCTTCCGAAGTTCCGCGGCTACGTACTCGACCGCGGTCTGTGCCTGCGCAGATCCGCTCAGACGTGGACCGATGTTCTCGGTAAGATGCGCGAGTTGGCGATAAGCGTAGTCACTCTCCATCGCCGCCTGCTGCACTTTCTTGAGCTCCGTAATTAATTGAGGTGGGTACTGAGCAACAGAAGTTTGCGGCGGCCGTGAAAGCTGCGCATTTATGGTTGGCGCAACGAGTAAAGACCATAGGGCGACAACAACGCAGGACTTACGCACGCGTGTCAAGGCAGGACTTCCGATCATAAATTGCCTCTCTTGCAAGTTTGTTTACGTTGCTCTTATAGCATTTTCAGCCTAATCTCCTCACCCCCCAGAGTCGATTCAGCCAATAAGGGGTTATTAACCACAAAGACTCAAAGGACACAAAGACATGAGAGTTTTTGAGCCTTTACCGGCCGAGATCGAGAGCTTGGCTAAGCAGACTGTGGACGCTTCCATAAAATTTCTCGGGCGCTAGGCACAGGATTGCTATAGTCGGTTTACGAGACGTGCCTCGTCCGTTGCCCCGCCGTTTACGACAGGCGAGGTTTCGTCTCTCGCGAAAGAAGTTTCGTTCGTCGCGCACGAAGCTTCGCTCGTCACAGACGAAGTTTCGTTTACTACAGTCGAGGATTAGTTTGCCCTGAATGGGGCCTGGTCCGTGACAGACGAGATTCCGTGCGTCGAAGATGACGGTTCTCTTGCGACCGACGAGGATTAGTTTGCCCTGAATGGGGCCTGGTCCGTGACAGACGAGGTCTCGTTTGCCTAATACGGGACCTCGTCCGTAACAGACGAGGGTTGTTCCTCGCAGACTAGGTTCCGTTTGTCGCAGACGAGGTTCCGTTTGCCGTAGCCCAGGTTCCGTTTGTCGTAAAGTAGGTTCCGTTTGACCAAGAGAAAACCCCTCTCACTCCCGCAAAACATACGTTTTGCTGGGATTGTCCTGCCAACCTTCCAAATCCGAGTAGTGCCCTAATTTAGTTTTCCTCTGCGTAGTCTCCGCGTTCTCTGCGTCTCTGCGGTGAATCTAACCCAAAAAACCACGGAACTTCGATCCGCTCACCTCATATCCCGGAAACACAGTCTTCATATTCGTCGCGCCGAGATGCTTCTGCGCGATCTCTCCAAACACATCACGAAAGTCAGTAGTGAGCGCGAGATCGCGGCCTTCCCACAACTGATCATTCTTGAGACCCGGCCAGTCGCCGTAAACTTTTCCGCCGCGCACGGTGTTGCCCACAATGAACATCGCATTCGCGTGCCCGTGATCGGTTCCGCGATTGCCATTCTCTTTCACGGTGCGTCCGAATTCGGACATCGTCAGGATCACGACATCATCCATGCGCGTTCCCAGGTCAGTGTAGAGCGCAGCGATCGACGTGCTGAACTGCCGCAGCAGGTTGCTGAGCTGTCCCTGCTGGTTCCCTTCATTCACGTGTGTGTCCCAACCGCCAATGTCGGTGAAAGCTACTTCCAAGCCAACGCCCGCTTTGATCAATTGCGCAATTTGTCTTAGCGAATTGCCGAATGGAGTCTGAGGATAGGCAGCGCCATTCTCAGCTTTGTATTGCGCCGGATTCACCTGCTTCAAATAATTGATCGCTTCGAAAGTTTCCTTGCCCGTGCCATGCAATGCGTCGTTTACCAGCTTGTCGTCGTACATCGCTTCGAATCCGCCTTGGACGGTGGCTGAACTCTGACCCGCGCGAATGTTGAAATCCGCGAGGTTCGAAATCGCCAGCGTCGACGCTTTGCCTTGCATCGCGCGCGGCATGTTCTGTGTCATCGATACGGCGCGGAACAGAGACTTCTGGCTGTCTGATTTCGATTGCAAATAACGATTGAGCCAGCCATCCGCAGTCGATTTCACACCCGGCGTCGCCGATTCCATATAGTCCTGCGCGTCAAAGTGCGAGCGTGTGTTATCGGGCGAGCCGGACGCATGCACAATCGCGAGGCGCTTCGCATCCCACAACGGTTTGAAGGACGCAAGCGACGGATGCAAGCCGAAAAAGCCGTCCAGACTGATCGCTGATTCGGCTCCGCCGTCGGGCTTGGCAACCGCGATATTCGGACGCAGATCGTAATAGTTGTGCTCGCCAAACGGCACCACCACGTTGAGTCCATCAACCGCGCCACGTTGGAAGATCGCGATTAGTGTCTTGCGGCGCCCGGTGGCGCTGAGCGTATCGGCCAATGCTCGCTTTAGAAACGAAGGCGCAGAGGCCATCACTCCAAAAGAAGCCAACGCCACGCTGCCGGATTTCATGAAATATCTTCTGTTCATGCTTGTTACCTCTTAAGTACTCCCCGTTTAGAGGCGGGCTACCGCCCGCCCGTCGGCCAGTAGGCCGACTCTAAACGATCCCAATAGGTTTACTGCCTCTGAAACTCCGGCGATCCGAGAATCAACCCCGCAAGTTTCACCAGGGGATTATCAATCTCCGCTGGATTCATCCGCGCAAGTTGTTGTTGCTGCTGACCGCCCCCACCAGGATTCAGGTTACCCCTTTGAAACGCAGTCTCAAACGGATTCGCCGGGGCAGAATTCGAAGCGGTTTGCGCAGGAGCCGTGGACGGCAACGTTATCTGATCGCTCAGCTGCTTAAGCAATGTCTCTCGTGTCTTGGCAGAGATCTCGCCGCCGACGATCAATCCGACCAGGCGATCAAACAGCTTTTCTTTATCGATCGATGTTCCACTTTTGGTGTCCGTCATCAAGCGCGAAAGATCGACGTGGGTGCCGGGTATGCGGTTGCTTACGAGCGCCAGGGCAAAGTTCATTCGCTCAAGCAGGGCGCCTGTGTTCACCCAGTTCTCGGCCACGTCCGAATAACCATTTGGAGTTTGAAATCCATAAAGCGGCTGGCCCATACGTTGAATCCATTGATGAAATTGCGGGCCGCCGTTCGTGTCGGCTCCGATCGTGCGGACCGCACTGACGGCGAGTTCAAATGGACGCTTCACTTTTGCGCGATACGCATCGGACGAATTGAACTCCGGCGAAGAAAAAATCGTTCGCAGCATCTCGCGAATGTCTCCGTCAGTCTTCAGGAATGTCTGGGCGACGCGATCGACCAGCGCCGGCGGCGGCTCATCGGCAACGAACCGGCGCACTAGTTTCGTAGCGATGAATTTCGCCGTGGCCGGATGATGCGCAAGTATGTCGAGCACCATCAATCCGTCTTTCTCACCGCCGCCCGCGGGAATCTTGTGACCCAATACAATTTTTTCGCCGTTATCATGAACGCCCGGTCGGAAAATGAACGAGCCAGGGTTATTACGAACCATGTCCGCCATCCGCGGATTAATTATTGCCTGGGCAGCGGCGCCCGCACCGCGCGGAGCAATTATGGTCCAACCCGTGAAACAGCGCGCAACCTCCTGCACGTCCTTTTGGGTGTAGCCGCCGTCGACGCCGAGCGTGTGCAGCTCCATTAACTCACGCGCATAGTTCTCATTAATCCCGCGGCGCTGCTGCTGTTGCTGCGGCCGCTGATCCTGCGGGTTGTTGCTCATCCGCAGATTCGCAAGCGGTCCACGCGCGGCGCCAGGACGCTGCTGTGCAGGCTGTGCGTTCGGACTAACACTTTGAAAATTGTCGAGATAGAAAAGCATCGCCGGACTCTGAGCATCCGCGAGCAAAAGATCATAGAACTTGCCGAGCGTGTGTGGCCTGATCGTGTCCCGATCGTATGAAGTCAGCAGCCATCGATCAGCGCCTTTGGCAGCGTACACATTGAAATGGTTGGTCCAAAAATCAACCATCACTTCCTGCAACTGCCGCTCGCTGTAAACGGCGCGCAGGATCCGCGACAT
>DASWQK010000474.1:0-8166 GCA_036403735.1 Pyrinomonadaceae bacterium | reverse complement strand
TTCGTGAACTACCGTCGGAGATGAAATATCGTTGTCCGCCGACTGCCAGCGTTGCTTGATGATCGCAGCTAACAGCGACGCGGCCCCCGCATCTCGATCGGAGCGGGGCAGGCCGCGCACAGCGAGCCGAATTTCAGCATTGTTTGCGCCGGCTTGATCGACCATCAGCACGCGCGGGTCGACAGCGGCCGCCTGACGAAAAGTGGCGGGCACGGTCCGATCGCCCTTCTGCCAAGAGCCCAGTAACTGGCGCGCAGCGCGCATCAGACGCGCCTTCTCGACGCCGCCAATCACTACCAGCGTCGCGTTATCTGCATTCAAGAATCGTTCACGCGCAAGCATGAGATCCGCGCGATCGATCTTCGCGACAGTCTCAACGGTACCCTCTGCTGGATTCCCGTAAGGAAATAATCCAAACAGGCGAGTCGCAATGGCTCGATCGGCCATGTCGGAAATCGAAGAACGCTTTTCGGATAATTGCTTGAGACGAGTTTCGCGCAGCGTGGTTACGCTTTCAGCAGACAGGTTGAGGTTAAGAATGGCATTACGTACTAGTTCGATCATCCTTTCCAGATCGCTGGCTTTGCCGGAGATGCTCACATCGATCGCGTCATAAGTGGTTGCCACTTCCAAACGTCCACCCAATTGTTCGGCGACATATTCGCGGGTGGTCGACTCGGGAAAAAGAGCGTCCCCGAGCAACGACATGGTTCCCGCCTTGCCGGTCAAGTCGAATACAGCACCGCTGTGCACTCGTAATTTCAGCAAAACATTTGCCTCGCCCGGCCGGTTGCCGTACAGAATTATTAGCCCATTCAGCAGGCGTTCACGATTTGGTTGAGGGGTATTCTGCGCGCACACGCGCGACGCACAACTGGCCGCGAGCAGCAATGCGAGGGCTGTGATTAGGCAATAACCAGTGAATTTGTTAGTGATTTGAGCCATTTTACTCTGCTCTAAGAATTACTTGAGCTGTTACTTCTCAGTTAGACTGAGCAACTCGAAAGCCCGTCTGGGATGCGGTAAAAAAGAGTTTAGATGCCGACCTTAAACCCGTCAACCTGAACGCGATTCGAGGCATCAAAGCCCTCAGCGCAGCGAACATTAGCCGTGCCGTTCGAGTGACACGATATATAATTGGACATATAAAAGACTAGCGTGGCGAAAATATTTCCGTAACTTCTTGGCTTTTAGTCGTAATACAACAGTAGGAAGCTGGTTCCTACAGGATCGAGCGCTTTGATTGGAGCATCAAGAAACAGACGAGCGGCTGTTGGAAAAGGCAGCGAACGGCGAGACGGCAGCTTTTCAGACCCTGTACGAACGCTATCGAGATCCGATTTTTCGATTTGCGTATCGAATGTTGGGATCGGCTGAGGCCGCGGAAGACGTAGCGCATGATTGCTTCCTCTCTTTGATAAAAGAGCCTGGCCGTTTTGATTCGGAGAAGGCTTCGTTACGGACGTATCTGTATGCCGCCGCGCGGAACCAGGCCGTCCGGCGATATCAGAATTTCAGTCGCGAGTCGGCGATTGATGATTTTCCCGATGAGTTCCGCGTACCGGAAAACCATGGGCCTTCGCAGAGAGTGCTCGATGCCGAGTTGGCCGCGGAAGTTGGAAGAGCGATAGCGAATTTGCCTCCATTGCAACGCGAGGCATTGGTTCTTTTCGAGTACGAAGATCTTTCGCTGGCAGAGATCGGGGCCATCGTCGGCGCGGATTCGAATGCAGTGAAAGCGCGGTTGTTCCGGGCACGCGATAAGCTGCGCGCGAGCCTCGGTCGGTATTTCCGAATTGGCCGCGAAGCTGGTAGAGTGAAGCGGGCGTAAGACGCAGTTAACCGCCTGCATGACGCATTAATTTTTTGAGCCATGAGTAATTCTGATTCCAGGTTCATGCAGGATGAGGAGCTGCGTGTTTTGCTTAATAAGTGGAGCACGCCCGAAGCTCCCGGTTCTTTGGATCAACGCGTAACGGCTTCATATCGTCAGTCGATGAGCAGCATGGATGTGCGTTTGAGTTCAGCACTTGATCCCCAGCGGGACAGCGAGGTAGTTAAGATGAAATTTTGTAATTCGTGCCAGGAGCAATTCGCCGATCGATTCAGTTTTTGTCCGGTAGACGGAACGCCTCTCAGCGCAGTTCCAACTCCCACAGTCGCGCCGGTAAACACCAGCGCGCCGGTCGATGTTGAGGCTTCTTACCCGATGTCGGAAACTGTCAACCAGGCGAGCCCGCGAGCCATGACTCCGCCGGTGCAAGTCCCGGTGGCGGCAGCGCCGATCGCAGCAGCGTCGACAGCAGCCGGGAGCGGGATGTTCGGCGAATACCATCTCACCATTTTGGAAGATAGCGGTTTGCTTCCACGACTCGCTGAAGAGTTAGGTGGAGTCGCTCACAACTACCAATTGACATGGCCCGAATTCAAACGTGATCCGTTTGGTTTCATGAAACGATCATTCCAGGGCTATGGAAAAATGGTTGGCAAGTTTTTCGCCAGCCGCGACGCCGTGATCGCGATGTTGCTTTCCGTCGTGGCGATGGTCGTGCTGGTCGGCGCGATCTTCCTGCTCGATCGTTCTGGAAACGGCGGTCCTTCGCGTCGCACGATGATTGTTGTTGCGATTGTCGGCTTTTGTGGCTTGCTCGGTATTTTCGCAACGTGGCTCAGCCGAGATCGTGGCGCGGCCGTAATGGGTGCCCGGCCTTCGGATTCGCGAAATGTTTTGTCAGGCATCATTACCAGTTTTGCTCTACTGTTTCTCGTGGTCGGTGGCGCGTTCCTTTGGGATCGACATCAGCAAATAAAAGCCGCTGAATTAGCCAAGGAAGATGATCTGGAATTGACCCAGATGATCTCGGACATTCCGAACGAGCAGCCGACACCTGATGACGGCACTGCCGGAATGGCCAAGGGTAATGGCGGCGGCAGCAAGCCGAAGCAAGAAAAAGCAGGCGGCGGTGGTGGTGGCGGTCGCGAGGAACAATCTCCGGCTTCAATGGGCAAACTGCCGCAAGCTGATTTGAGAATTCCGCAAGTTGTAGCTCCTGATCCGCATCCACCCGTGATCAAGAACCCGGCGTTACCGATGCCGGCCACGCTCGATGCTGATCCGGTTTTGTTTCCCCCGGACACTCGGCAACTGAATTATGGCGACCCGAAATCGAAATCAACGGTCGCTTCGTCCGGGCCAGGTTCAGGTAATGGGATTGGCAGCGGCACTGGTGGCGGCGTCGGACCGGGTAGCGGCGGCGGTTATGGACCAGGCAATGGCGGCAATACCGGTGGCGGCGATCGTCGTGAAGGCGGCGGCGGTCCCGGTGGCGGTGGTGGTGGCGGCGACTACAACAAGATCTTCAGCGGCAAAGAAGTGACGTCGAAAGCTCGCGTGCTGGAGAAACCAGAACCGACTTACACGGAAAATGCACGCAAGAATCAGATTACCGGAACAGTTGTCTTGCGCGCAGTCTTTTCTTCGGGTGGCCAGGTTACCAACATTCATGCCGTGTCGGGATTGCCCGACGGATTAACTGAACGGGCGATCGCCGCAGCTAAGAACATTCGTTTCGTACCGGCTACCAAGGATGGACATCCGGTTTCGATGTGGATGGAGTTGCAATACAACTTCAATCTGTACTAACCGAGCGCGGCATCCAGAAACAAGAGGCGGGCAATTGCCCGCCTTTTTTTTTGGCGCAGCGCATTCCTTTACTCCCTCTCCCCGTGGGAGAGGGCCGGGGTGAGGGTCTAGCGCGACCAAACTCCTCCTGTTGTGTGTTGGTGGGGGGCGGGAAGAATTAAGATAGCTTTCTTGCTAAGCCCTCACCCTTGCCCTCTCCCAGTCGGAGAGGGAATTAGAAGCCACATCGTTCAGCAACCCGTCTTATTCTCATCACACCTTCCTGCAAACGATCCATCGAAGTTGCGTACGAGATGCGGATGAAACCTTCGGCCCCGAAGGCTGCGCCGTCAGTCACGACAGTTTGCTCTTTATCCAAAAGCTCAGCAGCAAATTGTTCTGAAGTGTTTATTCGTCCCTGCAAGCATCCGCGCACATCCGGAAACACGTAAAACGCGCCTTCAGGCCGCGCACAGGACAGTCCCGGCACTTGATTCAATTCTCTCAGCAGCCATTCGCGGCGGCGCGTGTATTCCGCCAGCATCGACGCGACGGAATCTTGTGGCCCATTCAAAGCCTCAGTCGCCGCCGCCTGCGAGATCGAGCTCGCGTTGCTGGTCGAATGGCCCTGGACCTTTAGCATTGCGCGCGTCCAGTCGGCGTTCGCTAACGCATATCCTATTCGCCACCCGGTCATCGCATAAGTTTTTGAAAACGATCCGGCGATGCAGAGGCGTTTTCGCAACTCAGGTCGCAACGACGCTGCGCTGAAAACTGTCGCCGGCGGATACACGAATCGCAGATAGCACTCGTCGGAAACGGCGTAGAGATCTTTTTCGGCGATGACTTCCATGATCTCTTTGAATTCAGTCGGGGGAATTACACGACCCGACGGATTGCTCGGCGAATTCAGAATGATCAGTTTTGTTTTGGGTGTAATTGCGCGACGCACCATGTCCGCCGTCAGCACAAAATCATTCTCTTTCGTTTCGATAAAGACAGATTTGCCGCGCGCGAAGGTAGCGATCTCGGGAAACGTAACCCAATAAGGTTTTGGAATTAGAACCTCGTCATCGGGGTTGATGAGCGAAACTACCGCATTGAAGATCGCCTGCTTGCCGCCAGATGTGGCCATGACTTCATTCCGCTCATACATCGCGCCAAAGTCGGTCCGGTAGATCTGCATGATCGCCTGCTGCAAATCGCGCGTGCCGGCAGTCGGCGTGTATTTGGTTTTACCGGCCCGCATCGCGTTGGCGGCGGCGTCCTTGATATTTTGCGGAGTGTCAAAGTCGGGTTCGCCGGCGCCCAGATCTACTACGTCGACTCCGGATGCGCGCATCGCCTCCGCAGCCTGCATCGCGGCCAGCGTCGAGGACGCTTTCATCTGCGCGACGTTTTCGGAAACCTGAAAGTGCGAAGAAATTTTCGTAGCTGCCATCAAGTTAGACTCTACAGGTGAATGACCGAATACATTTGCCAACGGCGTTTGAGTCTGACTCCATCACCCTGCCAGGTTAGTTGAGGCTGACATTACTTCTTCTGCCTCATTCGTTCCTCGACCAACGCGGGAACCAGGCCCTCGATGCTGGCGCCCAGGTGAAACACTTCTTTCACCAATCTCGAACTGACATATGAATAAGCTTCGGCCGGCATCATGAAGACTGTTTCCAGGCGAGGTTGCAAACGCCGGTTCATCAGGGCCATCTGCAACTCATACTCATAATCGGATATCGCCCGGATGCCGCGCACAATAGCGTTCGCCTTCCGGTCGGCCGCGTACTGGACCAGCAAGCCTTCAAAGCTCTCGACCGTTAGAGTGCAGTCACCGCGGTCGATCTCTTCCAGTACTGATCTCAGAATATCGCAGCGTTCTTCGACGGAAAAGAAAGCCGTCTTCTCAGGATTGATCAGCACCGCAATGATGATCTCATCGAAGAGTTTGCAGCCCCGTTGAATGATATCGAGGTGACCGTTGGTGACCGGATCGAACGAACCGGGATAGATGGCGCGCCGCATGAAGGATGATGTTAAAGGGTAAATCGTAAATGGTAAATAGGAAATCGTAAAGGTTGGCCCGGTATCGTCGGGTAGTGTCTGAAAGTTGTGTTGTTACAGAACGGGGCACTAGCCCGACCGTGAGGGAGGGCTCATTTTATGAGAGCTCGATGCGGAGCCCTCCCTGACGGTCGGGCTAATGCCCGGCAACACAACTTTCAGACACTACTTATCGTCGCGGTCTCTTGACTCGTACTGCGGCCCGATGTTTCAATAGGCCATGCGGAAAAACGTGGTGAGTTAAGGCGACTTGCGGCCACGAAAAATAATCGGCTAAACAGCTCGGCGACTTTCAACCGTTGTTCGAAACAGTTTGATGAGAGCCCCGCGTTGTTCGCCAGCGCGGGGCTTTCTCATTGCCAATTTTCGATTGCCGATTTAATCGGGTTTCGGGAGTCAGAGACCAATCGGCAATTGGAAATTGGCAATTGGCAATAACTTAATGAACAGCTTTCTCGACACTCTTAAAGAACGCATCGTCGTCTTTGATGGCGCGATGGGGACGAATCTGCAGGTGCAGAACCTGACTCTGGACGATTTCGGCGGTCTGCGGTTCGAAGGCTGCAACGAAAATCTCCTTATCACTCGACCAGACGCCGTCGAGAACGTCCATACCGCATTTCTCGACGTAGGTTGCGATGTAATCGAAACCAACTCTTTCAACGGCACGATTGTCGACTTTGCCGAGTACGACATGGCCGACCAGACGTATGACATGAATGTCAGAGCTGCCACGCTGGCAAAACGCGTTGCCTCTGACTACTCAACCAAAGACAAACCGCGATGGGTCGCCGGTTCGATGGGTCCGGGGCGCAAATTGCCGACGCTGGGCCACATCGGCTTCCTTGATCTAAAGGCGGCGTACGCCGAACAGGTGCGCGGGTTGCTCGACGGTGGTGTCGACCTGCTGATTGTCGAAACCTGCCAGGACCTTCTACAGACAAAGGCCGCGCTGTCCGCGGTCTTTGAAAACTTCAAAAAGAATGGCCGGCGCGTGCCCGTGATTGCGCAGGTCACGATCGAAGTGTTTGGGACGATGCTCAACGGTACAGAGATTGGCGCTGCCTTGACGGCACTCGCGCCTTTTCCGATTGACGTAATCGGCATGAACTGCGGCACCGGACCGCGCCACATGACCGAGAGCATTCGTTACCTTTGTGAGAATGCGCCGTTGCCGGTTTCGGTCATCCCCAACGCCGGCCTGCCGTCTGTCGTGGAAGGCAAGATGCACTATGACGAGACGCCGGAAACTTTTACTTCGCAGATCGTCCACTTCGCCAATGACTTTGGCGTCAACGTCGTGGGCGGCTGTTGCGGCACCACACCGGCGCACTTAAAGCTGGTCGTCGAAGCGATGCAGGGCATCACGCCAAAGGCGCGCGACGCCAAACTCGTGCCCGCTGCGTCGTCCATCTATTTCCAACAACCTTACGTGCAGGATGCTTCGTTTCTGATCGTCGGAGAGCGCGTCAACGCCAGCGGCTCGAAAAAAATGCGTGACCTGCTCAATGCCGAAGACTGGGACGGTCTGGTCTCGCTGGCGAAAGAGCAAGAGCGCGAAGGCGCGCACATTCTTGATGTGAACGTCGACTTTGTCGGGCGCAACGGCGAAGTAGATATGCATGAGCTGGCGTCGCGGCTGGTCACCAGCATCAAGCTGCCCCTGATGTTCGATTCCACTGAATGGGAGAAGATGGAAGCCGGCCTGCAACACGCGGGCGGCAAGAGCATTCTTAATTCAACCAACTATGAAGATGGAGAGCCGCGCTTCGCGAAAGTGATCGATCTGGCGAAACGTTATGGCGCTAGTGTAGTCATCGGCACCATCGACGAAGAAGGAATGGCGCGCACCGCGGACGGAAAATTCAAGATCGCGAAGCGTGCCTATGCACAGGCCACCGGAGAGCTTGGTTTGCCGGCTTCAGACATTTTCTTTGATCCCCTGGCGTTGCCGATTTCCACCGGCATAGAAGAAGACCGTCGTAACGCGCTCGAGACAATTGAAGGCATCAAGCACATCAAAGCAGAGCTGCCCGGCTGCTTCACGATTCTGGGTGTCTCGAATGTTTCATTTGGCCTCAATCCCGCTTCGCGCGTAGTTCTTAACTCAGTCTTTCTTCATGAAGCGATCGCGGCTGGGCTCGACTCCGCAATCGTCAACGCGAGCAAGATCGAACCACTCAATCGGATCGAAGAGCGTCAACTGAAGGTCGCGCTCGATCTTATTTACGACCGCCGTGAGTTTGATGGGGATGTGTGCACCTACGATCCGTTGATTGAATTCACCAAGCTCTTCGAAGGCGTCAAAGCGAAGTCGAAGGAGAAGAAATCAAAAGGCGCAACCGTCGAAGAGCGTTTGAAGAACCACATCATCGACGGCGAGAAGATCGGGCTGGAAGATGAATTAAGGACCGCCCTTGAAACTTATTCCGCGCTCGACATCATCAACAACATCCTGCTCGAAGGGATGAAGGTTGTCGGCGAAC
>DASWQK010000473.1:0-2730 GCA_036403735.1 Pyrinomonadaceae bacterium | reverse complement strand
GATCGTGTCCCGATCGTATGAAGTCAGCAGCCATCGATCAGCGCCTTTGGCAGCGTACACATTGAAATGGTTGGTCCAAAAATCAACCATCACTTCCTGCAACTGCCGCTCGCTGTAAACGGCGCGCAGGATCCGCGACATTTGCAACTCGCCGGTCAGGAATTGAGCCGGACGCAGATTGTTCTCTTTGAAGTAAGACATCATCGCCTGGCGATACTGCGGATTATTCAGCGGATTCTGATCTGCGGCCGGATTGGCGGGCTTCGCATTCGGATTCGTGGAGGTCTGCATTTCGCCGCTGATCGCGTCGCCGGTCTTTGCTGTGTTCGCGCCGGCCGCGTTCGCTCCACCCTTCACGCGATTGTCCCGGGCGGCCGCCAGGTCCGCCGGCAAATCGTTTCGCTTTTGAAGCTGCTTCAGCAACTGACCTGGCTGCGGATATTTCTCGTAGAGCTCCGCCGTCGGCATGCGCAGCGTCTCCAAATTCTGAAGTTTGGCCTCGGAAGCCGCATCGTCAATCTTGTCCGGAGACAATTGCTGCTCGATGTACTTGTCTACGCCCATTGCCTTCACGCGTTCGACGTCGCCCGGCCGCGCGCCAAACCCCAGCCGGTTCAAAACGTGAAGTATCCGCTGATCCTGGGTTAGCTTTGCGGTCGACTTGCTGGCTGCGGTTTTCATGCTCTGCGCGCTTATGCCTGCCGCGAAGGTGGTGGCCGCGACCGCGACGATCGTGGATACCGCCGTAATCTTTCGGAGAGCGGAATTCTGGTTGAGATAAGCTCTACTCATCATTTTTCCTCGTCATTAATAACAAACTGTGAACCATCGATTTAGACGCGCCCGACCAGCGAACGGTTGAAAAAAGAACCAGAGCCTGATTATTCGTCGGAACCATTCTACTTTCCATCTGTGAGGCCGTCGATTGGTCCGAGCGCCTCCGCCATTGCTGAACAGAAAAGGTCTTTACTTTCCAGACTTACCAGCTGGCCGAAGCGTCTAAACACTTACAAGCGTCGGGGGAGTATTCGGGCAAAGAGCTCTTCCGATGTTGTCCCAAGAGTGGGGAAGGGGTGCCGCATTGGCAAGAATGCAAGCACCCTTTTTGTTTTGCTTCACCTCTAATTTGTTGTAGTTCGGTTGTTTATTTGCCGCGTCCTGTAGTAATCTCCGCAAACTCACCTGGAAATAATTGTTCTAACCGCACGTTGATCTCTTGCCGGATTATGCGTGTGACTTTGTTTAGCTGTCGTCTTTGTCTTAGGAACAGACGGCCCCCGGAGACGATGAAGAAATTTCTCTTTGCCCTTTTACGCTCGACCCGTGTCATAAGCGTCATCGCCTGGCTGAATCGGAAACGCGTTCCGATCCTCTGCTATCACAGCGTCACTGACGGCGCAGAGGCGGTTCAACCAGATCCGCATAAGCAACACATCCCGCTGCACCTGTTCCTTCAGCATCTGGATTATCTTAAAAAGAAGCACACTGTAGTATCGCTCCCTGAGTTTCAGAAAGCGCGGCGCGAGCGGCGTGCGTTGCCGGATTATTCAGTCGTGCTCACATTCGACGATGGGTTTGAAGATTTCTACAAAGTTGTCGCACCACATCTTGGTCGACGTAAATTGCCGGCCACTGTGTTTGTTATCACCGACCGGGCCGGTGATAGCTTCGTATCAAACGGCGAGTCTTTCCTGTCGTGGGCCGAGATTCGCGAACTGGCGTCTTCCGGTATCGACATCGGATCGCACACGTGCTCGCATCCTTATCTGCCAGATCTTTCGGTGCTGGACGTCACTAAAGAGCTGAGTGAGTCTCAAGCAGCGATCCGGTCGCAGCTGGACCAGGGACAGGTTTCACTATCGTATCCCTACGGTCAGGTATCTGAATCGATTTCGCGGCTGGCAAAATCGATTGGATACTCATGCGCCATCGCAAGTGATGCCGGGCCGAATGATCAGAGTGCGAATCTTTACGAGTTGAGTCGAACGGTGATTGCCAGCGACGACGATATTGCAACGTTCTCAGCGCGCGTCTCAGGTCTCACCTGGTGGATCAGCAGAGGCAGGCGTTTGTTTCGTTCAGAGACAGACGTTTCATGGGAGCCCTCGTTTTCCAGAAGATATGGTTCGACTGCCGCCCAGTCTTATCTCGATAGTTAGTTCTTCACACACAAATAGAACGGTTCATCCCTCACTGCGTACCTCCGGCGCTCGTCAGCACTTAGATTGTAGTTCAGTTGTTGCACAGCGAAACCCGCTTCATTCAATCGCGCACTGAAATCCGTTCCGTAACTTCGACGATTACCGGAAAGTGCTTTTTCAGAGCGGCCAAACTCGCGCGTTGATGAATGGCTGCTCTCACCGGCGGACATAATTAGCCGGCCCGTCTCCTTCATCAAGACCCGATGAAGCTCGCGCAGCGCTAAACGATCGTCGCTTACCTGTTCGAGCACATGATGGCACCAGATCAGAACCGCGACGTCCGACGAAAACGGCAAATGCATGATGTCGGCGAGCACCTCTACGCCGCGCCGCGATTCAACATCGATCCTGTAAGTTTGCAAGTCTGTGGCAGTCTGCCAAAGAGGGCCCAGGGCGGTCTCAGGCGCAAACAACAACGCTGTGCCGCCTTTAGTTTCTATCTGATAAGACTTCTGCAACCAAAGAAAGAGCGCGCGATGTCGCGAGTGACTGTCGCATCGCGGGCAGGCGGCATTCTTAACCGTATAAC
>DASWQK010000472.1:0-4134 GCA_036403735.1 Pyrinomonadaceae bacterium | reverse complement strand
GAAACTGCTTACCGGCGCGCCTGCTCTGGCTCGTCTTCTCCATCTCCGTTGTTTTGATCTTCACCACCAGCGTCGTATCCCAACGCCGCGTTGACGATCCCGACGACCAGGAAGATCTCAATCGCGAGCTTTGGGAATTCGCGAAGAACACGCCTTACGAATCAATTCTCTCCTACATCAAAGATGCGCAGCGTACGTCCAGGGCAACGCAAACGGCCGAAGTCGAGTTGCCGACCGGCTGGCGCATTACGCCTGCCGGCACTCAGGTCGAAGTCGGCCGCCTGCCGTACGAGATGGTCCAATTTGCGGGCAAGCTGGTCGTGCTCAACACGGGATACTATTACCAGGAGCCTCAGGAAGTTTCGATCGTTGATCCGCAGACGGCCCAGGTAATCAAGACTCTCAGATTGAATTCGCTGTTTCCGAGCGCGGTCGTGGCGCTCGATGGTGATCTCTATATTAGCGGCGGCTTTGATCAGAAAGTGTATCGCGTCGACAAGAATTTTGAAGTGGTTCGCGAATACAAAGTCGGCGGCTTTGTGGGCGGACTCGCTTCCGTAGATTCACAGCATCTCGCGGTCGGTTACATGGCCACGCAGAAGGATGGCACGGGTGGATTTGTTGGCGGGGGCATGGGAATGCTCAATACCAGCAGTGGCCAGGTCGAGCACGAAATCAAAGCCGGCTACTACCCCTACACGGTTCGTTATTTGAACGGCAAACTTTTCGTCACGGTGTTGGGAGAAGACAAAGTTTTCGTCTTCAATCGCGATCTGAAACTGACCAGGAGTATTGCCGTCGGTCGCACGCCGCAGGAATCCTGCACCGACGGCCGCAGGCTCTACATAGTTAATACCGGCGCAGATTCGCTGTCGGTGATTGATACGCAAACTGAGCGAGTCACCTCAACTATATCCGTCGCGCAAAGAGGGAATCGCTTTGGTGCGGCGCCGACGTCTTGCACGCTTGATGGCAACCGTCTCTACGTGACGTTGGGAAATACGAATTCGGTCGCGGTTATCGATCGCAAACTGAACAAGGAAGTTGGTCTGATTCCGACCGGTTGGTATCCGACTAAAGTGTTGGTGGACGCGAATCATCTGCTGGTGCTCAGCGCCAAGGGCATTCGCGCGCGCCATCCCAATCCGAAAGGGCCGCCGGGCGCCGGCTCAAGTCGCGTCGGTGACTATGTGCTCACTCTGCTGAAAGGCGCCGTCTCGGTCATTCCACGAAGTGATCTTCAGAAAAATCTCAGCGCCTGGACCATTAAGGTGAATCGAAGCGGGCCGCTGTTCACTCCGAAATCCGGGTTCAATCTGCCGATCAAATATGTCTTCTACATCATTAAAGAGAATCGCACTTACGATCAGGTGCTCGGCGATCTCGGCCGGGGAAACGGCGATCCAAAACTGACGCTTTTCGGCCGTTCAGTGACGCCGATTCATCACCAACTCGCCGATGATTACGTGACGCTCGATAATTTTTTCTGCAACGGCGAGATCAGCGTGCTGGGCCATAGCATCACCACCAGCGGCTATGTTAGCCCGTTCGTCGAGTGGATGGGCAACCTGACATATTCGTATCGCTGGAATGCGAAGAGCAATCCGTGCGCGACGCCTAAGGTACCGTGCACGAGCAGCGGCTATCCCTTTGGCATGGTGCCGGCGATGCTTTCGCCCGCTTACCTTTGGGATCGCCTCGACGAGCAGCAAGTAGACTATCGCATCTACGGCGAGAACTATTTTTTGTTCAGCCGGGCATATAAGATTTTCACCGAACTCTATGGGCCGGACGGCGAGTTATCCAGAAAGTTTTACGCCAAGGTAATTGACCTGGCTGCCGCCGGCGAAGATCGGGGAACTGAATTTAATGAACTCGCGTCGCCTTACACAGGACGTGCCGACACGCGCGAGCACGCCTACGAGTTACTTGGCGACGCTACCTTTACCAGCCGGCTTTCACAATTTCTAACGGGTGATGACAGCCTGGCCGCGGCGATCAAGCGAGACGAACGCCTGCGACGTCGGTTCGCTGATTATCTTTATCGCTATCCATTCAGCTTCCGCTCGTGGGACTTGAAGACTTCTGATTTGGATCGCGTGCGTGAATGGAAAAAAGACTTCGAGACCCAGGTAAGACTCGGGCACGTTGCGCAACTGCATTACATCTGGCTGCCGAACGATCATACCGACGGCGCCAGCAAAAAGATTCTCGACGCATATCAATTCCTCGCGCAGAACGACACGGCTTTGGGCCGCGTGATCGAGACAATTGCGCGCAGTCCGATCTGGAAGCAGTCGGTGATTCTCGTAGAAGAGGATGACGCGCAGAACGGGCCCGATCACGTTGACGCGACGCGCTCGATCGCATTTGCGGCCGGTCCATATGTGAAGCGTAATGCGGTGGTCAGCGATCGTTACGATCAGCTCAGCATGTTGCGCACGATTGAATTGTTGTTGGGACTGAAGCCGTTGAATCTCACGGATTCGATGGCGGTGCCGATGTTTGGCGTATTCACGGACAGACCTGATTTCAAACCGTTCGTTGCCGTGCCTCCGTCGGAGCGTCTGGCCGATGCGGATCGCGAACGCGATCGTGGTCTTAGACGGTGATGCGTGTCAGAAGCAGCTGGAAAGAGATAAGCCGCGGATGAACGCGGATTACGTTGATAAGAACGAGAGAGCCAGTTTTGTTTGCTCTGATCCGCATTTATCCGCGTAAATCTGCGGCTAATTTATTCCGGCAATTCCGTGCTGAGCGCACCGCAGGTTGCCCTCCCTTACGGTCGGGCTTCTGATACTCCATACCCATCTGCCTTCGCCGGCCAGGCTGCGATGAAGAGCAGCGTACCGATTACGGCGGCGATAATTAATCCGGCAAAGCCGACGTTCCAGTTATAGCGCTCGACCAGCGCGCCCAGTCCCCAGCCGGAAAGCACAGTACTCGCATAACCAAAGATGCTGGTGAGTCCGATCGCGGTGGCGGCAGCTCTCTTGGTCGCCAGATTCGCCGCCGCAACCGCCAGCAGGCATTGTGGGCCATAAACGAAGAAGCCTGCGGCGCCCAGCAATCCGGTCGTCATCAATTCAGATTGCAGGGGAAGTTTCCAGAATGCGAAGAGCGCGACGCCCGCGAGCGCCATGTAAACGACGCAGACACGCACGGCGCGCCCGCCCAGGTACCGGTCCGTAATCCAGCCGCCGGAGATCGCCCCCAGGGCGCCGCTGACCTCGAACGCGGCGAGCATCCACCCCGCATGAGTGATCTTTACATGCTTTGTCTCCAGCAGGATCGTCGGCCCCCAATTAAAGACTGCATAGCGGATGGTATAAACGAAAAAGTTCGCCAGCGAAACGATCCAGATGTACTTGTTGCGAAAGACCCGATCGACGACGAAGCGTCGGAACTCAGCGCGCGATTCGTACTGCTGTGAATGACTTTCCGTGCCGGCGACTTCCGGTAGGCCGACAGACGGCGGGGTGTCGGGAAGAGTAAACCAGATGAAGATAACGACACCGAAAGCGATCGCGGCGGGAACGAAAAAGGCGAGCCGCCAATTAATCACCACGAGATATCCGCAGAGAGCGGCGACCAATCCGCCGCCAATCTGGTGCGAGGTGTTCCAGATCGACATGCGACTGGCCAGCTGCTTTGGTGAAAACCAATTAGTCAGCAGGCGCGCGCACGGCGGAAAACCCATGCCCTGAAACCACCCGTTGGCCATCCAGATCAATCCCAGGGTGATGACCGCGGAATTGAACCCGAACAGCACATTCATCAGCGCCGAGGCACCCAGGCCAAAAGCCATGAACGCCCGGGCATTCGCGCGATCTCCAAGGAAACCATTGGCGAATTTTGAGACTCCGTACAGGACTCCATGCAGGGTGAGAAACAAACCCAGCTGCTGTTTGTGAATGCCGAGATTGCGTTCCATCAACGGCATCGCCAGCGGGAGATTAGCCCGCACAAAATAAAAAGTAGCGTAGCCAACGATTGACGAGAACAGCACGCGCGTTTGCCAGTAACGATATTTGGGCGCGACGACTTTAGGATCAGTGAATTGAACTTCAGCAGGCGGCGCCGGGCGGAACGGCTTCAGAAGTTTTCCGAAGAAGCCATTCTGAGATGCAGCTA
>DASWQK010000471.1:0-15059 GCA_036403735.1 Pyrinomonadaceae bacterium | reverse complement strand
GAGCCGTCCGGCTTCGTCACGTGGATCAATCTTTCAAAGCTGCCCATAAAGCCGCTGGTCATTCCCATCAAGCGCGCCATCACTCCCGTGCCTACAAATAAGACAATTGCGTTGACACCAAAGATCACAAACGGTTTCGTCCAGGCTTTATAGCCCTTGATATCGATCAGCCAATAACACAGCGCCAGAAATTGGAGTGCGAGCCCGGCGGTAAAGAACACATACGAACTCGTCCACAGTGACTTGTTGATTGGGAACCACGGATTCCAACACCAGCCGACAATCATGCAGCCAATGCCGGCCACGAACATCAGCGCGACTTTTTCGACGGGCGTCTTATCTTTGGCTCGAATCAGGTTGCCGGTCAGAATTCCAAACAGCGTCGTTCCGACTGCGCCCATTGTGCTTAAGAGTCCTTCAGGATCGTAAACAATTCCCTGCTTCCAAATATGTGGGCCAAAAACTTTGCGATCGATAATTGATGCCAGGCTTCCTTCTTTGCTCAAGTCGCCAACGTAATAGCCGTTCCAGTGAACATGCTTCATCAAAATGAAGTAAACGATTAACAGCACGAACGAAATGATCGCGATCGTGCGCGGCCGGCTGGTTAGATAAATGACGGAAGCTAAGAAGTAACAAACCGCAATGCGTTGCAGCACACCGGGAATACGAATCGTGGAGAGATGAAAATAAGGAAAGCCGGCCAGAAATTCACCGAGCAAGAAGATAATCGCCGAACGATAGAGAACTTTGATGAAGAGCGCGCGACGCGCATCGCCGCGTTCAATTCTTTTTCCAAACGCGAGCGGAATCGCCACGCCTACGATGAATAGAAAAAACGGAAAGATCAGATCGGTCGGCGTCCAGCCGTTCCATTCAGCGTGTTCGAGAGGCCAATAAATATGCGACCAGGTTCCAGGATTGTTGACGAGCACCATCCCGGCGATCGTGATGCCGCGAAAAGCATCGAGAGACACCAAGCGTTGTGATTGGTCAGGCATAGGATTTATCCGCAGATTTCACAAATGCTGTGGAGTGCGCCGGCAGAGCGAAGCGGCGACGGCGCTTTGGATAATCTTTATGCGCGCCTCCTCCTGGTTGGAATCCAAAGCGGTGTCGCGCTGCGCTTGCCACCGCACTCCAAATTTATCGCGCCGGCGGCGCAACAACTGGTCGCGTCCCCAACCCAAACTCCTCCGGATTCGGCAACGTCGAAGTCGCTTCATACTTCCGCAGCGCTTCATCCATCGCGCGACTCTTCGTCAGCCACATTGAGATCATCTGATCGTAGCGAGACAAAATGCTGTCGAGCCAATAGGACCGGTTCTCAGCAAGCCACTGCTTCCGATAACCTTCTTTCAGGATCGAAAGCTCTTCGGCCATCTCGCGCAGGTTGTTGTAGATCGCGCCGGTGTAGGAACGCAGCTTTCTTGCTTTCGTGCGATCGCCAAGATTGAGATAGGCGTCCCAATACTGATCGCTGAATTTTTGCATCACCTCGTATCGACGACCGAGATGATCAAACCGTCGCGCCGCAAACTTCAAAGAGTCCAAACTGTCTCGATTCCGGCGCGCGCGACTAGCGTTTCGGATCAGAAGCTCCTGCGCGTTCTCAACGGTCATTCGCATCTGCCTGATCTTATCGGCGTTGGTGCGCGCCTGATTCTGAAACTGGGTCGTGAACGGATCGCGCCAGAATAAATCATCAGTAGTGGCGCCGGAGCTGATTGTCTGGCCGACGCTTCCCAACATCGCGGTCGCCGTCAGCAATTCATTCCCTTCCGAGCGATAGAAGGACCACGCGAAATTTTTATCGAACTCGGCCCGATCGAGCGCGCCTTCCTGCCATGATGCGGCGCCACCCAGACTGATCGGGTACCAGGCCATTTCGAACAGAGATTCGCCGTCGTCGTCCCAGGTTGTGTTCATCATTCCGATCGCGCCGGCTTTCTGTCCGTCGCGCACGAAGTTGATGATGTTTTTGGCGGCCGCTTCATTGTTGGGAAAAATCTGGTTCCACGTTTGTGCGCCCGGGCAAACGAATTGCTGAAGACCGGCGTCCTGAAAAGGTTTAATCGAAGTCCAAAAATCATCGCGCGCGCCGTACTGCCAATTCATCACGATCATGTCTTTGGGAATGTTGCCGATCAGATCGGGATGATGCAGCGCAATGTCGCCCCAAAACATCAGCTTGCGATTGTATGGCTTCAACAAATCGCGGACGCGATTTAGATGTTCGAAGTAAACCGCGCCGACGCCTTTCGCCTGGGCTTCGGTCTTGCTCTGCCCTTCGCCGAGCTCGAACGTTTCATCTTCGCCGATGTGAAAGAACTGGCCCGGGAATAATTCGTTCAGCTCTTTGTACCAATCTTCGATCAGCTTGTAGCTTGCCTGTTGCTGCGGCGATAACACATCACCATAAGGCGTCTCACCCAGCTCGGCATATTTTTCCAGGCGCAAGGCTTTATGAAGATGGCCGAACGTCTGTTGTTCCGGAACCAGCTCGATATGATAATTGCGGGCATAGGTGACCAATTCTCTAATTTCCGCCGGCGTTAACGAACCACCTTCGGGTCCAATCAACGGATGCGACTGACTGCTGAACGTGTGCTCCATATAAAAGGAGTGCATGTTCATTTTGAAGAAAGCTTCGGTGCGAATTTGGCGCTTGATGTAATCGAGAGTCGGTACCGGGCCGCGGCTAATGTCATCCGAGACCGCGCGCCAACGCATGGTGGGCCAATCGACAATCTTCACCGCCGGAACAAAAGCATTTGCGCCATCGCCACGAACCAGTTGCTTGAGTGTCTGCAAACCATAGAACGTTCCCGCGTTTGTGTTTCCGGCGACGATCACGTGATCGGCGTTTGCGACGATCATGTATCCTTCTTCGTTCAAGGTCGCCGGCGGTTCCGCACCAACGCGCTTCAAAGCCTGCGCGATCGGCAACAGATCGATCCGCCCAATTAAAATGTCCCGGCGCGCCTGCCCCCGGCCGAGCGAGAGCGAAACGCCGGCCGTCACTTTCAGGTCATCGATAAAGTCCTGCGCCGCGAACTGATCTTCCACCGACTTGTTGTCGCCGAGTGTGACGCGCGCATCACGGATAGAAAAAGATCCTTCGCCCCGGGTCAATTGTTTTGGCGCGGGAATAATTTGCGCACCAGGTGATTGCGCCTGAGCGGCGCCGCACACCAGCGCGCACGCGCAAACAATCATCAATCGGAAGGATTTGCTTCGTGTTAAAGTTATGTTCATTGCTCGAATGTGGTTATGACATCTATAAGCGTTGATTGATCAAGTTCTTGCAAAGACGCGAGACTATTTACCTGATAATGCGGGTGATTACAATAAGGGACATCCATAGTTTAGAGTCGGCACTTGTGACTGTTGCGACTATCGGATCGTTTTAGAGCCGGCACTTGTGCCGGCCAAAGCTCGGCGCACAAGTGCACCGTCTAAACGATCGATCCAGGATCAAATCCAATGTCTTTAATGCTTCAGGAAATCGGCGAACAGCCGGACGCGCTGGAAAAGACGATCGCCGAAGAAGGCGAGAAGATCCGCCGAGTTGCAGAGTCGGTGATCAAGAAAGACGTCGATCTAATCGTACTGGTCGCGCGGGGCAGTTCGGACAACGCCGCGCTCTTCGGTCGCTATTTGCTCGAGATTACTACCGGCATTCCGGTTTCGCTTTCCGCGCCGTCCGTTCACACGCTTTACGATGCGAAGTTAAATCTGCGACGCGCGTTGGTAATCGGCGTGTCGCAATCAGGCGAAGGCGAGGACATCAACCGTGTCCTCGAGAACGCGCGCGCGTGCGGAGCATTTACGATCGGAATTACCAACGAGCCGGAGTCGTCAATGGTCAAGCTCGTTGACGAAACACTGCTGATGCGCGGTGGCCACGAGCGTTCGGTGGCGGCGACAAAGACTTTCACCGGTCAGATGATGTTGTTCTACATGCTCGCTGCGGCGCTCTCGCAGGATCGCAACTCGATCGACTACGAGAGGATCCCTGAGTTCACGGCGCGCGCCCTCGAACAGAAGCCGGCGATCGTCGAACTCGTGCAGCGTTACGTCTTCATGGAAAACTGTGTCGTGGTGGGCCGCGGACTTGCCTACGCGAACGCCTACGAGTTCGCGCTGAAGCTGATGGAAACCTGTTACGTGGTCGCCGAACGTTTCTCCTCAGCAGACTTTTTACATGGACCAGTCGCAATGATCGAACGTCATTTTCCGGTATTCCTCTTTGCTCCTCCGGGCGTGATGTTGGCAGGAACGAAGGACTTGATTGGACGCCTGCGCGAACTTAAAGCCGACACGCTCGCAATCACCTCCGATCTTGACGCCGCCTCGATCTGTTCGCGCTCAATCATAATGCCGCGCGAGATCGACGAATTCCTCGCACCCATTCCCTACATCATTCCGGCGCAACTCTTTGCCGGATTGCTGGCTGAAGCAAAGGGATTGGATCCTGATCAGCCGCGATCTTTGTCTAAAGTTACGAGAACGCTGTGATTGGGGCAGTAGCCCGACCGTGAGGGAGGGACTACTCGTCAGCCAACTTACGCCCTCCCTCACGGTCGGGCTATTGCCCCGCCTTGCTCACAAAACTTTGCAACTCAGGTGAAGGGCGGTATGAGTCAAGGAGTTGAAGTCCTTTTGGTAACGCTCTTGAAAACCGATTGAATTGCGCCGATAATTGGGTCGTCAATGAACGAAGAACCAACCAGGAATCTGGCGAATCCCCGCTCTTTTGAAGAGCGCGTTTTCGCTCGCTTCGATTCAATCGACGCCCGTTTCGGCCAAATCGATCAACGATTTGATACGGTTGATGCGCGTCTGGAAAAACTTGAGTCGCGCAATTACGACACCAAACCGATTTGGGAACGGGCCCTTGCCGAAATCACCGAAACACGAGCACAGATGAACGTTCGGTTCGGAACGCTTGAGAAGAAAGTTCAAGCGATCGAAACCAGGGTTCAGTCGATCGAAACGAATGTTGGAACGATAGCAACCAGGGTTGAAGTCATAGAAGCTAGAGTGGGTGCGATGGAATCGCAGCTCGCCGCATTGAGAAGCGATTTTGCGGGCATGCGTCACGAACTTGTCGATACCCAGCACGAGTTTAAGAGAACTCTAACGCGCCTTCTTGGGTCCTTGTTCTCATTCCTAACTGATACGCGCGAACTGATGCTTGATAACGATGCGCGGTTGAAACAACTCGAATCAAAGCTCGCCTAACTCTGCTAAACTCACCGCGTGAGTTCCCCGAACACCCGCGCAAACGGCCCGTCTTTTAACCCACAAACATCAAAGAGTCGCGGCTCTCTTCTTCGTGTTCTCGGCGTCGGCTTCGGATTGGCTGTGACGATCGGCGGCACGATCGGCATGGGCATCCTGCGCACGCCCGGTGAAGTTGCGTCGCAACTTCCAACTCCAACTCTTTTCATCGGTGTCTGGATTCTGGGTGGCGTCTATGCATTGCTCGGCGCACTCTCGGTTGCTGAGTTGGGCGCGATGATTCCGCGTTCGGGTGGATGGTACGTCTTCATTCATCGCGCGATGGGAAACTATCCAGGCTTCGTCGTCGGTTGGAGCGACTGGCTCTCGACCTGTGGAACCTTGGGAGTGATCGCGATGGTTGTCGGCGAGTACTCAGCGGTTCTCATTCCCGGTTTCGCCGGCCGCGACAAACAAGTTGCCATCGCGGTCGTGCTGTTGTTCGCGGCGCTGCAATGGCGTGGAATTCGCTGGGGCAGCTTTACACAGAACCTGACGAGCTAGATCAAAACACTTGTGTTCGCGGCGATCGCGATTGCGGCGTTCACGATCGCCGGGAAGTCTGATACAGGTGTCGCGTTGCCGGCGCCCCAAGGCCTGGCGTTCTTCACCGCGCTAATCGTCGCGTTGCAGGGCGTGCTTTACACCTACGATGGATGGTACGGCGTTATTTATTTTGGCGAAGAGGTCCGCGATCCAAAACGCGATGTGGTGCGGTCAATGTTCGGCGGTGTGCTGCTGGTCGTCGCGATTTATCTCGTTGTTAATCTCGCTTACATTCACGTGTTGCCGATGTCACAGCTCGCGCACGAAGACCTTCCCGCCGGAGCCGTCGCGCGCGTCATCTTTGGAAATTATGGCGACAAGGCCATCAGAATTCTCGCGATCCTTTCGCTGTTGAGCACAATCAACGCGTACACGCTGACGGCGCCGCGCATTCTGTACGCGATGAGCTGCGACGAACTGTTTCACCGTCATGCTTCGCGAGTAAATCGCGGCGGAACGCCAACCGTTACGCTCTTGATCAGTATGATTGCTGCGATCCTGTTCATTGTCAGCGCGAAATTCACCGCAATCCTTGCAGCCCTCGCCTTTTTCTTCGTGGCGAACTATTCGATGGCCTACATCTCTGTAATCGTTCTGCGCCGGCGCGAGCCGGATTTGCCCCGGCCTTATCGCGTGTGGGGTTACCCCTGGACCACTCTGCTGGTGCTGCTGGGATCGATCGCCTTTCTGGTCGGAGCGATAATTAGCGACAAGAAAAACAGTCTGGTGGCATTGGCGATTCTGGCTGCCAGCGTGCCAATCTATCTCATCAGCAAACTCTTTTCTCCGCGGCGAAGCGTCTAGATGCGATTGCTCGCAACCCTATGCTATTCTCGCTGACAGCCGAAAATGATTTGCGAAAGTGGCGGAATTGGCAGACGCGCCAGACTTAGGATCTGGTACCGAAAGGTGTGGGGGTTCGAGTCCCCCCTTTCGCACCATGAAAAGTGAGCAGTTAGCAGTGAGCGGTGTGCAGTTTGTCGATGTAATGTCCAGTGAGCAGAACCCGAAGGACGAAATGTGTGCCCTCGTTCCAATTTACTGCTCACCGCTCACTGCTTACTTTTATTATGAAAACTGAACTCAAAGAAATCTCTCCAACCCAAAAACAGATCGATATTGAGATCGACGCTGACGCAGTGCGGGCGGTTTACGATCGCATCAGCGACAACTATGCGCATAACGCCAACGTTCCGGGGTTTCGTCCCGGCCACGCACCGCGCGCTGTGGTGCGTACGCGATTCAAAGATCAAATTCGCACCGAGGTCCTGCGGGAACTTCTCCCCAGCGCAGTTCAACAAGCTGTCGAAGAATACAAGCTCGACCCGCTGGGCGAGCCCGAACTGAACCTCGAGAATAGCGAAGGGCTCGATCGACTTGGTCAGCAATCGATTGCTTTCAACGTGAGCGTCGACGTGCTTCCTGAGATCAAGCTGGGCGAATACAAGGGTCTGGAAACGACGCGACGCACCCGGCCCGTCAAAGATGAAGATGTCGAGCGCGTGATTGAGCAACTGCGTGAGAACTCTGCGTCACTTGAGCCGGTGGAAGATCGCGGCGCGCAAATCGGCGATACAGTGACAGCGAACTTTCACGGCAAATTCGTCGACACCCCCGAAGCCGAGCCAATCAACGTCCAGGATGTCGACGTGGTGCTCGGCGGCGATGGCGTAGTGCAGGAGATGACGGACAATCTTACGGGCGCAAAAGCCGACGACGAAAAGACCTTTTCCGTCGATTATCCTCAGGAATTCAACGCTAAAGGGCTGGCCGGCAAGAATATCGAATACACCGTCAAGGTCACTGCGGTGCGAATGAAAGAGCTGCCCGAACTTGATGACGAATGGGCGCAGAGTTTGGGCGACGAGATCGAATCACTCGATCAACTGCGCGAGAAAGTCCGCTCAGATCTGGGAGCGCGGGCCAGGGATGAAGCCGAAGGAAAAATGCGATCCGATCTGTTGCGCAAACTGGTCGACGCTCATGAATTCGAATTGCCGGAACGCCTGGTCGCACATCAGACTGAGCATCGATTTGAAACAGTGGTGCGCGACATGATTAGTCACGGGATCGATCCACGGAATCCCGAGCTCGATTGGGAGAAAGCGCGCGACTCTCTGAAAGACCAGGCAAGCTTTGATCTGCGCAGTTCCCTGCTGCTCGAACATCTCGCCGATGACGAAAAATTAGAAGTTACCGATCAGGAAATCGAAGACGAGATCAACGCGATCGCTGATGCGTCAAGACAAACACCAGACCAGGTGCGAGCTGTCTTGACAAAGCAAGGAGGCGAACGTAGCATCGCTCCCAGATTGCGCAATCGCAAAGCGCTCGACTTTCTGGTCGCAAATGCGCGGGTGATTGACGAAGAATGGAAGGAAGAAACGGAGGAGTCAGGAGACAGAAGTCCGAAGCCAGAATGAGTGAGTGAACCTTCTGACTTCCGTCTTCTGACTTCTGACTCTTGATTTTTGTATGGCCCTAATACCAATGGTCGTCGAGCAAACGTCGCGCGGTGAGCGCGCGTTTGACATCTACTCGCGACTCCTCAAAGACAACATCATTTTTCTCGGCACTCCGATCGACGATCAAATCGCGAACCTGATCGTTGCGCAATTGCTTTTCCTCGAAGCGGAAGATCCGGAAAAGGACATCAACATCTACATCAATTCGCCGGGTGGATCGGTTACTGCCGGCCTGGCGATTTACGACACCATGCAATTTATTCGTCCCGACGTGACGACTATTTGCGTGGGCATGTGCGCGTCGATGGGCGCCTTGTTGTTGACCGCCGGCGCCAAAGGAAAACGATTTGCGCTGCCGAACTCACGAATCCTGATTCACCAACCCTCGGGCGGCATGCAGGGACAGGCCACGGACGTTCGCATTCATGCTGAAGAACTCATACGCATACGTGAGCTGACCTCAGAGATCCTGGCCAAGCACACTGGTCAGTCCATGACACAAATCGAACTTGACGTCGAACGCGATAGATATTTATCTGCCGTTCAGGCTAAGGAATATGGTTTAATAGACGAGGTGATTGCGCACCGCGAGTAACAGCCGTTTTGTAGCGCAACCCCGACCCGTCGGGGGTTGCAAAGTTGATGAAAGAACCGCAACTTAACAAGTTGCGCTACAGTCTCACACGGAGTTCCCCAGGCTATGGTAAGAAGAACCGACGACACGCTGCGCTGTTCGTTCTGCGGTAAGTCGCAGAATGAAGTGAAGAAACTCATCGCGGGACCCACGGTCTATATCTGCAATGAGTGTATCGACATCTGCAACGAGATCATCACCGACGATCAGCAGGCTGAGTCGGTAGCGTCGCGGCCTCCGCTTCCCAAGCCCGGCGAAATCAAATCGTTCCTCGATGAATATGTAATCGGCCAGGACGAAACCAAGAAGCGTCTGGCCGTCGCCGTTTATCAACATTACAAACGGATTGAGCTGGCGCGCCGGCGCGCGGACGTCGAAATTCAAAAATCGAACATCGTTCTGATTGGCCCAACCGGAACGGGCAAGACTCTGCTCGCGCAAACGCTCGCGCGCATGTTGAGCGTACCGTTTACGATCGTCGATGCGACCACGTTGACTGAGGCCGGCTATGTCGGCGAAGACGTCGAGAACATCATCCTGAAACTTCTCCAGGCCGCGAACGGCGACGTAGAGCGCGCCCAGCAGGGCATCATTTATATCGACGAGATCGACAAGATTTGTCGAAAAGACGAAAACCCGTCGATCACGCGCGACGTGTCCGGTGAAGGCGTCCAGCAGGCACTGCTGAAAATTCTGGAAGGCACGATTGCCAACGTGCCGCCGCAGGGCGGGCGCAAGCATCCGCACCAGGAATTCTTCCCCGTCGATACGACGAACATTCTCTTCATCTGTGGCGGCGCGTTTGTGGGACTCGAGAAAGTTGTCGAGCGTCGTCTGCGAAACAAATCGTTAGGGTTCCATGCCGAAGTGAAATCCGGATCGCAACGTCAGGCAGAGGCGCTCACGCATGTGCAACCGGAAGATCTGATTCGTTATGGATTGATTCCAGAGTTTGTCGGCCGCTTGCCGGTCGTGGGCGTATTGCATGAGTTGGATGAAGCTGCCCTGATCAAGATTCTTACTGAACCCAAGAACGCGCTGGTGCGTCAGTATCAAAAGAAATTTGATTTTGACAACGTGAAGCTGCGCTTCACCGACGATTCCCTCCGGGCCGTGGCCGGTCAGGCGGTGCAGCGCAAGGTTGGCGCGCGCGGCTTGATGATGATTCTCGAAGAGCTGCTGTTGGAAGCGATGTACACGTTGCCTTCGCAAAAGCGCATCAAGGAATTTGTGATCACCAGCGAAATGGTCGATCGCCGTCGCGCAGTGCCGGGCGAAGGACTGGCCGGCGTGGATGACGCTGCCGCCTAAAGACAATTTCAAAAGTGAAAACGACAACGGCAACCCCGATTTACCGGGATTGCCGTTTTCTCTTGGAGCGAGATTAATACCGAGGTCGCTCCTGTCGTGTGGCAGTCTCTTCACCGCGCCAGCGCAAATACTTCAACCACCTCGTATGCAAGCTTGTTCGATGCGACTGTCGTAAGCTCGCGCTCAATTGCGCGTTCTCCGCGAGTCTTCGGCAGTTCGCGTCCCATGCTTTCGCCGGCCATCCAGATTTGTGACAGAAAGTACGTGCTGCCGTAGCGATGAAACACGAGCTTCGCATTCATTTGACGATCACTTCGTTCCGTTGACGAACTGAGGCGCAGAACTTGATCGCCAGCAACGCTCTTGATTGCAATCGCGTCGCCCGCCTGGTTTACCGCACGAATGTCATATTCGCCTGAGCGCAGCGTCTTTTCCGCGACCACGAAATCGAACGGCACATGCGCGATCAATTTCTGCTTCGACTGTCCATTCGCCACCACCGCCGACGCCGCCGCCAACGCCAGCGTCACCATCAACATCGTCAGGCCCTTCAGAATCTGTCTTTTCATGTCTATCTCCTCTTGCTCTTTTTTCGAGCGTGGTCGAATCTGATCGACCTTCAAACTTTGCGTGGCCGGGATAAGTGCGAAGCGCGTGCCAACACGCCTGTCACCAAAATCCGCTGACGGCGCTCGGCTGTTAAGCCCACACGAGGCAAGACTTCTCCTGCCTTAGTCATATTTTCAGCATGCCAAAACCAGCCGCAGTCATCGGCTCAATTTCCTATCCAATCAGATAGAAGCGTTATCTATTTGGATAGAGGTATCAGGCAATGTCGGCTAGCAATAATTCTTGCGAGCAGACCCAGAGGCGCGTACACTGTGCTGCCCGATAATCTCTTTGGCACCCATGAAGCGATGAAGCCACGAATTGCCGCCATCACCGGTAAGCTCGATGACACCGTCATCTCGATGAACGAAGGTCCTGTGCTAATTGGCAGACAGGCCGGCGCGACTCTCAAAATTGGGAACGCTTCCGTCTCGCGCCGCCACGCGATGATTGAAAAAGACGGCGACAGATTCATTATCGCGGACCTGGGCAGCCGCAACGGCACGTTTGTGAATGACGTGCCCGTCCGGCGACGAGAGCTTCAGCACGGCGATCGAGTTCGCATCGGTGAATCGCAATTCTTTTTTCTGTACGAAGACACAGACGAACCCTCTCGCACCAGCGAAATTCGTTTTGACGAGAGCGAGATTACGAGCGGCGCCACGGTGCGAATGACGTACGCCGAGGTGATGGGTCTAATGGCCCGCGATCTCACGGCGTTACTGAAAGTGAGCACGTCGATAAACGCGATTCGAGACCTGGAAGAAATGCAGGAGCGCTTGCTCGAATTGATCTTCGAAGTTGTGCCTGCCAAACACGGCGCGATCCTTCTGAGTGGCGCTCAGACTAATGCAGCCCAGGAATTCACTTCGGTTTTTGGACTCGATCGCGTCTATGGCCCGAATCAAAAAATAACGGTGAGCAGTACCGTAGTGCGACGGGTGCTCAAAGACAATGCCGCTTTGCTGGTGACCGATGCCGAAAGCAATGAGGCCCTGCACACTGACAGCTTGATCGCGGCGCATTCGCGATCTCTTTTGTGCGTGCCGCTGATTGCCCACGGCAAAACGCTGGGCGTGACTTACCTCGACACTGACGTGCCTGATGTTCGTTTCGATGAAGATCACTTGCAGTTATTAACCGCGATCTCCGCCATCGCCGCAGTCGCCATTCAGAATGTGCGGCACCTTGAGACGCTTGAGAGTGAGAACGAGCGGTTGATCGCCGATGCCAACCTGCAACACAACATGGTGGGCGAGAGCGCGCCGATGCAGCAGGTTTACCAGTTGATTTCAAAGGTCGCGGTCACAGAGTCAACGGTTTTGATTTCCGGCGAAAGCGGCACCGGAAAAGAACTTGCCGCGCGGGCGATTCATTCAAACAGTAAGCGCGCGGCGAAACCCTTCGTGGCAGTTAACTGCGCGGCGCTCGCCGAGTCTCTGCTTGAAAGCGAACTGTTTGGGCATGAAAGAGGAGCTTTCACCGGCGCGCTCAATCAGCGCAAGGGGCGTCTGGAAGTAGCCGACGGCGGCACAATTTTTCTCGACGAGATCGCTGAACTCTCGCCGGCATTGCAGACAAAACTGTTGCGAGTGTTGCAGGAGCGCGAGTTCGAACGGGTCGGCGGCACGAAGCCGCTCAAGGTTGACATTCGCGTGATCGCCGCGACCAATCAGGATCTTGATGAAGCAATCGCCAAGGGAAGCTTCCGTCAGGATCTCTTCTTCCGACTCAACGTGGTTGAGCTAAAAATGCCCGCTTTGCGCGAGCGTACCGAAGACATTCCGATGCTCGCTAACTTTTTCACCGCCAAGTACGCCGACAAATGTAATCGCAGGGTCGTCGGGATTTCACCCGACGCTCAAAAGCTTTTGCTGAGCTATGACTGGCCGGGAAACGTGCGCGAGCTTGAGAACGCTATCGAGCGCGCGGTGGTAATGGGCACAACCGACGACCTCCTGCCGGAAGATTTACCCGAAGCAGTCCTGGAAGCCAACATACCGGCCGCATCCTCGTCTGGTTATCACGACAACGTGACCAGCACGAAAAAACAGATCATCATTGAGGCAATGAAACAATCCGGCGGCAGCTACACCGAAGCCGCGAAATTGCTCGGCCTGCATCCCAATTATCTTCACCGGCTGGTAAGGAATCTGAATCTGAAGGACCAACTAAAATAGAGTTAGCCTCATAACGCACTTTGATTGAGGGACAGTAGACGAAAAGGCGTTGATCCGAAACTAACGTAAAGACGACAACACTTCCTCTTCTTTATCCGGCGGCAACTTACCGACCCAGGAGTTTGTAACGGTGCCTGCGCTGTCTACAAGAATCAAAGTAGGCGTAGCTCTCAGTCCCAGAGCAGGTGGCGAAACCTGTTGAATGTCCTTAATTGTTAACTTCAACCCCGCTAGATACTGCTGAGACTCTTCCGGCGATTGTGGCAGCAGGGCTACAAGTTTCGTTTTCGACGACGCACTATTTACGAGGCGCTGATAGAACTCAGCGCTGGCTGAACAGTATTTACAGTGCGTCGACAAAGCCAATAGTAGTGTTTGACGGTTTCTCGCCCAATCTTCGTTTGGTAGATTGATCTTGGTGCCGGCGGCTATGGCTGGCGTGGGGGCTTTTGACTCCGGCTTCGTTCGAAAATATCTTACGGCCGCGACGCATAGGACTATGGCAACGACGATAATGCAGACGTTAGCGACGGTTTCAATTTTTCTTGCCAGAGGGTTCATGCTTAGCGCTCCGAAGTTTTTCGTCGGCCGTAAACTTGTCTGACTTCCACTGTTCGATGGCAGCGAGAGCGACAATCTGTCGCAAGGGATCCTGAAACTGAAGGGCGACGGCGGTCGTCCGCTCTTCATTCTTAGCGGCCAGCTTCTTGAATAGAGATGTTTCGAAACCGGTACGTGCCTGGCTCGTGTCCAACTCGCTGTGATTGGCGGCGATCACGAACTCATCGAGCACGTCCAGCGCCAATTCATCTTTCACTGAAAGCACTGAGGCAACCAGACTTCCTAAGCTTGACAGGACAGGATCGCGCTCGCGCTTCGTCCCAAAGAAGGGTGCGGGAACACCGGGCTGAGGAGTAAACGGAGTGACGTCGGACCTCTTAAGTTGACGGACGGCTTGATTGACGGATTCTCGCGCGCATACATCATCGCTTTTCGCGGCGCATTTTTCAGCAATTACCGGAAACACCTTCAGGATCGAAGTCACCTTAGCCAACGATTTGGCCAATTCCAGCGCGGCCGTAATATCACCTTTATTTGCGAAACTGATAGCCTGCTGGGCGTTGAGCATTTCGGTCAGTTCGGTTTTCTGCGGTCCGTCAGCGAGCTTGTCGATCAGCTTGCGCGCTTTGGAAAAATCTCCCTGGGTGATCACTCTTTGGATAACGATCGCGTCAGGCTGATCGCTCTCCAGTTCCTTGTTCACCCGCTTTTCGAATTTCTCTTTGTACTCCTGTTCTATGCTCTTGGCGGTCGGGAGCGAGAGATTGTCTCCTGCCGCTCGACTGCGCTGCTCAAGATCGAAGAATTGCGGTTTCAGTTCAGGTGCATACCGCTGAAGCAAGGGCCAACTAGCGATAAGGAATCCTCGCGACCCACGAAGTACAGGTGGCTCCATTTGATTCATCAGGTCGAGCATATACGCCATCGCGGACCTGACCGCGGCAGGACCGGGCGGCGCGATCCTTGATCCCAAAACTTCAGGATTGAGTTCGGGAAAGACGAGAAGAATAGAAAGCGAAAAGAAGACCCGCCGGCTACTACCGTCAAGAGACGATAGGGTTACAGATCTCAAGCGGTTAATGAACTCAATAATCGCCCGATCCGCCGCGGCGCGATCTTTAAGAGCCAGATAACCGATTTCCAATGCCGCATTGCTATGTGTTGGATCAGCATCTATGGCCTCACGAATGTACTTGCTGCCAACCTCAAGCTCACCTTGCTCGATGGCTTCATGCGCTAGACCCGCAAAAGTTTGTTGCAATTCGTACGGTCCCAATTCTTCAGTTAATGACTGAATTAACTCGTCAGCAAATAGCTTATCTCGGCGAGCAACAGCCATTATGCGTCGTTGCACATTCCACCGGGCGGCCTCAATCTCGGTTGGGGGTCGCGTTGGCGAACCGGCCGGCCGCTTTCGCATTTTCGCTTGTTCATCTTCGCCAGGACTCGACAAATCATAAGCATCGC
>DASWQK010000470.1:0-5567 GCA_036403735.1 Pyrinomonadaceae bacterium | reverse complement strand
TCAAATTGTCGCGCGGCGCAACTTCGATTGCTTCGCGCGCGGCGAGACTGTTGCTGACAAGCACGATGTGATTTTGAAAGGTGCGAACCTTGATTGCGCGCCAGCTAATGCTCTCGACGACGCCCGTTAGTTTCTGTTGCGTGACAACGATTACGTCGCCCACCTGAAAAGGACGATCGGCGTGCAGAGAAATGCCGGCAAAGAAATTTCCCAGAGTGTCCTGCAGAGCGAGACCGATGATGACGCCGAAGAGCGCGGAAGTAGTGAAGAGCGCGCCAAGATCGTAGTCGTTATAAACGCCCTTAAAAAGAAGTACGAAGAGAATCGCAAACGCCAGCAGGGTGAAAATATTCCGAACGAGAGTTGGGGCCTCATAGCGTTTGCGAAGACGGAACGCGAAATCGAAAAGAGCAGCATTAAGAAATCGCGTCGCCAGATACCCCAGCAAACTTGCCAGGACGAGGATCGGCAACTTTTGCCAGTTGCGATGCTTTCCCGTCGGCAGCGTAAATTCGAAATATGAAGCGTAAAAATAGAGTGCCAGGCCGACGACTATTGCCGCGAACAGGAGTACGAGGATTTTGTTCTTGCGATTGGATTGATTAGCAGCCATTCAGCCCTGTTACGGTCGCAGTGTGGTCGTCAAGCGCAGGTACTTTTACCATCAAATCACGCAGCTTGGCGAGAACAATAAGCACGCGGCCGGAAAATCTAAAAGAGATTTGAGAACAGAGTAGAGATGATGACGAGGATTGAGAGCACCGACACAATGATGGTTGTCAGCCAGGCTGCGATATTGTAGAGAGGTCCGTTGACATGCGCGCCCATCAGCTCGCGATTGTTAACCAACTTCAAGACAACTATCAGGATGATCGGAAGCAGGACGCCGTTGATGACTTGCGTCACAATCAGAACGTGAATTAACGACAGGCCAGGGATCATCGCCACGGTTGCGCCGAGCACCACGAGAAAAGTAAATACACCGAGGAAGATTGGCGCCTCGCGAAAGCTACTCGACACTCCTTTTTCAAAACCGAATGCTTCGCTGATCGAATAGGCGGTCGCCAGTGGCAACACTCCGGCCGCCAGCATCGACGCGCCGAACAACCCGATCGCGAAGAGCATTTTGGCGTATGGCCCAGCCAACGGCGCCAGCGCGGCGGCAGCTTGGGCGGCAGAGTCCACATGTTCACCGTGCACGTTCAAGGTCGCCGCCGTTGAGATAACGATGAAGAAGACAATGAGAATCGCGAAGACGGTTCCGATCCAGACATCAATGCGAGTCAGGTGATAGTTCTCAGCTCGCACACCTTTCTCTACGACCGAAGATTGAATGAAGACTTGCATGTAAGGCGAGATCGTCGTGCCAATCACCGCGACGAAAGTAAACAGAAACGCAGAGGTGAGCTCGAAATGTGGACGAACAGTTTCGACCGCAACCGTGGCCCAGGGCGGATGCGCCATGAACGCGGAAACCACATAAGCGAGAAAGACGAGCGACATCGCCAGAAACACGCGCTCGACTCTTTGGTAGGTTCCTTTGACGACCAGCCACCAGATGGCCGCGGCAGCAATCGGGACCGAAATATAACGGGCGATCCCGAGGAGTTCCAACGCTGCGGCGATCCCGGCAAATTCAGAAACTGTGACCCCGCCGTTGGCTATGAGCAGGGCGAGCATGACGAATGCAGTCCATCGCACCCCGAATCTTTCACGAATCAGATCTGAAAGACCTTTGCCGGTAACGGCGCCCATGCGCGCGCACATCTCCTGCACGATGCCGAGACTGATGGTGAGCGGAATCAGAAGCCAAAGAAGTTTGTAGCCGTAATCGGCGCCGACTGACGCGAAGGTAGCGATGCCGCCGGCATCATTTCCCGCCGCTGCCGTGATGACTCCGGGACCAATGATCGCAAAGTAGGCGAACAGATTGCGGCGTCGCGCAACGGAACGGCGCATCGTGGACACACCCTGTGCGCTGCGCCGCAGGATACGACGTCCAACGTTTCGCACATCGGGCCGCTGTTCGTTCACTCGGAGGGTCTCAGTCATTTCTCTCTGATTAAATCACCCGCCCGCTTCATCCTCCGTTTAGATGCCGCACTTGTGCGGCAATCGCGGGACAAGTCCCGCATCTAAACGCGAAACAGGGTTTCAGCTCAGCAATCGCGGCAATCTCTGTCGCCAATCTTTCGGCAGAAGTATTTCGATCGCATCATCGACGGTCACGATGCCCAGGATGTCGCCGGCTTCATCGACGACTGGTAGAGCGAGCAGATTGTATTCTGAAATCTTCTGCGCGACCTCAGCCGCATCGTCGTGAACATGCGCAACCTGGATGTCGGCGCGCATCACATGTTCCAGCGGAAAGGATGGATCGGCGAGAATCAAACTGCGCAGAGTGATCACGCCAGTCAACTGCCACGATTCGCCTTCGACGACATACAAGTAGTAAATCATGTTCGGCGTCTCAGCCATTTCGCGCAAACGCGCGAGTGCGGCGCCAACCGTTAAGTCACGTGGCAGCGTCACAAATTCAGTGGTCATCAACCCGCCGGCGGTGTCATCCTCGTACGCCAACAACTCGGCGACTTCAAGCTGTTCCTCATCCTCCATGCGATTGAACAAGTCTTCTGCTTTCTCTTCCGAAAGATCACCCAGCACGTCCGCTGCCTCGTCGGGCGACATGCGCTCGAGAATGTCCGCTGCGCGGTCTTTATCCATGTCGCCGATAATTTGCGCTTGCCGCGCCGAAGCCATCTCTTCCAAAGTCTCGGCGGCGGTTTCATCATCGAGCGATTCAACGATCTCAGCGCCGTGCTGATAAGAAAAAGCTTCGGCCAGCCGCGCGATTTCCACCGGATGCAGGCGCGCGAGTTTCCCGCGCGACGATTTCAATTGCACAGTTGCGGCATCGGTCGCGAGATAACCCACATCGGCCCAGTCGATCACTTCCACGGGACGGCCGCTGCGCATAAATGCCGGCGCCAGCCGTCGCCACAGTCCCGCCAGACTTACGTCGGCGCCCGTTACTCGCCAATCATTCGCGGCTTCGATGATCTGAACATCGTTGACTCGCACGACGCGCTTGCCATCAACGTCGATCACTTGCTTGTCCAGCACATCGCGCGCGAGCAGGACTTCTCCATCGCGCCGCATGAAAGGCCGCAGATCGAGAATGTCTGAACTCAAGCGGACGCCGTCTTCGGCAAAGTGAACAATGCGCCAGCGGGGCAGAAAAAAATCTCGTCGTCGATAACGCGCGACAAAGCCCGCGACCGGCGGATGATCTTCTTCACCCAGACGGACGATGACATCACGAAGTGTCGCCACACGCTCGCCATCAAGGTCGAGGATGGGGCGACCCAACACCTGCGATAGATAAAGCATTTTTCGGATTCACGCGCGCTGCGCGATCAGCAGGATGATAACACGATGATCGATCAGTTCTGAGAGGCCATTCATGCGTTTTTCGAAGATTGAGTGCGCTATGCTGACCGCCAACTTCAAACCGCGTTCAGAGACTACAAATTTGCTAGCGATGACAAAGTAACGACATTGAATATCTCGGAGCGTATTGTGCGCGCATTGAAATAACGGCTAGCTCACGGCCTCTCGCAACCACGAACCTTTATCATTCGGATTCATGTTGGGAAGTTACGCTTGCCTCTTAAAGCAACTTGAACTTATAAAGAGCTCGCATGAAATGACGACCTCTGTTAGGCGGAATTAGAGGTCAGACCGTCTTTGATGCACGCTACTCGATGCGAGGTTAGAAAACTCGATGCGAGGTTAGAAAACCCTATGTGGTTAGAAAAACATACGAGGTTAATATTGCTTCTTGCTGGTTGCGCAGTTGTTCTCTTCTTAGGCGTGGAACCCTGCTTAGTGATCTCCCGAATTCGCGAGAATAACCGTCACATCAATGAACTCGTGCTTCAGGACCGATTAGATTTCTTTCGTCGATCACTACGCCAATATGCCGAGTCGAGAAACGAACTTCCTCAATCGCTTGCCGAATTGCGTAGCTCTGGTTTGGCACACAATCTCGAGGACCCGATAACTGGCAAGGACGATTGGCAGGTCGAAATCGGTGAGGATCCGAAGTTATTAAAGGGCAAAAAAGGAATCATCAATATACACAGTTCATCTACCGCGATCTCCTCTCGCGGGACACCTTACAATTCGTGGTAGCCCGCGATGTTAACCGCGACCAACGACTCAATACATACTTCACTTCACGTCACTCACCACTCGACAGGTTAAAATCACACTCAAAACGTTGGACAGCGCCAGAAGCTTGTAAGAGAATGGCGCGACTCTTCAAAGCAGTTCTCTTCGAGGTGAATATGAATTCAATGATTCGGGTCGCTGCTGTCTTCGGTCTGCTGCTCGCCTTGGCGACGCAGTTGGTGCCGCAGACACCACAGCCAACGCCATCACCAACTCCGCAAGCGTCACCTACTCCTGCTCCATCTCCGGGACTGGGCGGCACCTCTTTGCCGAATGCCGATCCGTTCCCCAGCACCTATAAGCCTTTTCCGCGACGCACGACGCTGATTCGCAATGCGACGATCATGACAGCGGCGGGCCCAACGATTACGCGCGGGTCGGTGTTGGTGCGTGAGGGAAAGATTGTAGCGGTGGGCACGAACGTCACGGCGCCCGCGGATGCGTTGATAATCGATGGAACCGGAAAGTACGTCACGCCCGGAATCATCGATGTGCACTCGCATATCGGTGTGTATCCCGCCCCCGAAGTCGATGCGAACAGCGATGGAAATGAGTTGACCAATCCGGTCACGGCCAACGTCTGGGCCGAGCATTCAGTCTGGCCGCAGGATCCGCAAATACCTCGCGCGCTCGCCGGCGGGCTGACGACCATGCAGGTTCTTCCGGGCTCGGGAAATCTGATCGGCGGACGCAGCGTAGTCGTGAAGCTGGTCCCATCGCGCACGGTGCAGGGAATGAAGTTTCCGGGCGCGAAATACGGTTTGAAGATGGCTTGCGGAGAGAATCCAAAGCGTGTCTATCAAACGCGTGGGCCATCGACGCGCATGGGTAACGTCGCCGGCTACCGCGCGGCGTGGATTCAAGCGGAAAGTTATCGACGCAAATGGGACACGTGGAATGCGACGCACAAAGGCGATCCGCCGGCGCGTGACCTTGGCTTGGAAACTCTCGCTGAAGTTCTGCGCGGAAACATTCTGGTCCACAACCATTGCTATCGCGCCGACGAAATGGCGCAGATGATCGACATCGCGAAAGAGTTTGGCTATTCGATCCGCGCGTTTCATCATTCGGTCGAAGCTTACAAGATCGCGGACCTCCTGAAGAGTAACAATATCGGCGCCGCGGAGTGGGCCGACTGGGGCGGGTTCAAGATGGAAGCGAACGACGCCGTCAAAGGCAACCTGGCGATCACCGAAGCGTTCGGCGCGCGCGCGATGATTCATTCGGACAGCGCGCTGGGAGCACAGCGGCTGAATCAGGAAGTCGCGAAGGCAATGTACGCGGGCCGCGCCAACGGCATCATGATCACCGAAGACCAGGCGATTCGCTGGCTG
>DASWQK010000469.1:0-8524 GCA_036403735.1 Pyrinomonadaceae bacterium | reverse complement strand
CCAGCCGATGAGAATCCGCAGGAACACACGCATTCCGGTGCGCAGAAACGGACGCCATCGCTGACGCAACACATCAAACCCGGTGCGCAGCTCGACTGGTTTCAGCGGGGCAGCAGCCAACTGCGTTACGAGCACCGCAGTGACTGCGGAAATCATCCAGGCGGCAAACAGCGTCGCGGGTATTTGCAACAACCCGATAAGTCCCGCGCTAATGCCAAACACGAGTTTGGGTAGGCGGGGTTGAGCGGCCAAGAGTGCTGCCAGCAGTACTGTCAGCACAATCACGGGAATGTGAGCGACAAATGAAAGCTTGAGAAACTTCGGAAAATACTCGCTGTATAGCGAGAACGCGCGGCGATAGAGAACGCCGAGTCCGTCCGCGTTCGCGCGCATCGCGTTCGCAAAGGCGCTCGCAGTTTGCGGCCGCGCAGCCGGATCTTTTTCCAGTGCCTGCATTACCACCCGCGACACTCGCTTCGGCAGTTTCTTGTTCAATTGCCGAACGGGAGTCGGAATACTTTCGCTGTGCGCCCGAATAATTGTAGTGGTCTCTCCGGTGAAAGGTGGCAAGCCGGTGAGCATCTGATAGGCAATGATGCCGAGACTGTAAATATCCGATCGCGCGTCGAGATGTTCGCCGCGACATTGTTCAGGAGACATGTATAGCGGGGTGCCAAGGATCGCCCCGACTCGAGTCAGACCTGTATCGCCGCCGAGACTTGATAACGGCAATGTGGTAAGCCGGGCTTCGGCGACTGTGCTGCGGGCGCTCTGAAACATCCGAGTGGCTTGATCGCGATTATCGGGTTGGGCTTCCACCGGTTCCTCGCTCGCGTTTGACGGTTGAATCAGCGTGGGTGCTTCAAGGTTCTCGATCGGCGCAGCGATCGTCTTGCGTATGTCTGACTCGGCCACAGCTGCGGCGGTGGCTGCGATGGGTTGAGATGACGGTACGAGAGTGGCTGCGTCCTCAGCACTATGCGATACGGGCGAGTTTTCAAAGTCCACGCTCGCCGCCTCCCCCAGCTTCGCAATTCCAAAATCAAGCACCTTAATTCGATAACCACCAAGTCCGTTCGGCTCGAGCCAGATGTTATCGGGTTTCAGATCGCGATGGACGATGCCTTGCTGATGTGCTTCATGAACGGCCGAGCAAACCTGCTCCATAATATCGACAACCCAATAGAGCGGCAGGCGATTTTCCTCAAACAACACGTCACTCAGAGTGCACCCGTCGAGGTATTCCATCACCAGATAGGCAACACGTTCAGCGCCGCTGCTCGAGAATCCAAAATCAGTAACATCGACGACGTTCGGATGGCGCAAGCGCCCCGCCGCGCGTGCTTCACGCTTGAAACGTTCGACGAATTCTTCGTTGCGCATGAATTGCGGCGCAATCAGTTTCAGAGCTACGTAACGCTCAGTCCCCAGGTGCGTCGCCAGAAACACCGCGCCCATGCCGCCCTGTCCGAGCAGACGCTCGAGGCGATACTTGTCGTCAAGTACTTGTCCGACGTAGCTTTCGAGTGGAGTCATGATTTGCCATCAGCGGCTTAATCCCAATACTGATCGTGCCACCTGGTTTTTCGCAATTGCTCGTCAGTCCAAAAACCTTTCAAGAGTTCGATACGGGGATTGACGTCGTCAGGTTTCGCTATCACCGTAACAACGTCGTATCGAAATGGTGCGGCGGTTAATCCCATCATGCGACGATAGCCGCGAGCGGCGCGAGCGATTTGACGTCGTTTGCGCAAGTCGACATTTGTTTGCGGCAGCGCAAATTCAGCCGTAGCGCGCGTCTTCACCTCAACGAAACACAGCGTGGGTCCGTCAAAAGCAACCACGTCGATCTCAGCGTTGACGATCGCATCGCGCGTGTTGCGCCCGATCGGCAAACTGAAGTTTGCGGCGACAATGCGATAACCCAAACGCTCCAGCTGATCGATCGCCAGCGCTTCGCCGCGCTCGCCAAGTTCGAAATGTTGAGCGCGATCCCGCACGGGTTCGCGACGGATGCCCCGGGCACGCATTAGCTGATCCTATTCTGCGGCAGCTTCTTTCTTCGCCGGCTTCTTTTCATCTGCTGATGCAGCCACGGGCGCTACACGTTTGCTGCGCTTCGGCCGCCGCTTTCCGAAAGTACCGCGCCAAATCTTACCTCGTCGTGAACGCTGATCTCCTTTGCCCATTGTTTAGCTCCTCAATTGTTGAATAAGCCAGTGATCGAAATTTGACGGGTCTCAGAGTACCAACTTAGTTGGGTCTTTCGTTGCCAGGAAAACGCCGACTAAAGTCGGTACTCTAACGCCGATAGCCAAAGTAAGACACTGAAAGTTAATTAGGCGGAAAGCCTTCGCTTAGCTTTTCGTACCCACCGACACTGCCGACCTTGCGATAGTAGCCCGGGCCGTCCGGGCCGGTCGCGTTGTAATCGCTGTAAGAGGCTTCCCAGTGCTCGCCGGTCGTCGGCGAGTAGACATTCTGAAATCCCATCATCGCTTCTTGTCTCTTTCGCGACATTTCGCTCTCGATCTGATCTTTCGAGCTCCCTTGCGGCCTGCGCGTGCTGTTTTCCTGTGCCGGGAAAAGGTGCTTCGTGCATCGAATGGAAGCCGCGACATCGTACACGACGTTCTTGTTCTGTTCCCAATTCGACGCATCGGTTTCGCCGATGTGATAGGCGAGGATGTAGTTGCTCGGCTCCCCAAACTCAATAGCTTGATAGAGAACAAAACCGCGCGCCGGCTTGCCACGTAAATTGGCTCGCCAGTATCGCAGAGTATAGCCCTCGACTGATTGGCTCTCATCGTCGAGGACGAAGCCTGTATTGCCCGTCGCTTCCATCATTGTTTGTATGGCTTTTTCAGGAGTGCCGGTACCGTAGTAATCCCCGCCATACATCCCTGTTCGCGGCACGGCGACGATACCGTACGAAGCGGACATTGACTGATCGGGCGCCGCGAGATCGACACCGATGCCGACGCGTTGTTCGTTTCCAATAATCGTCCAGTCCGCGGGCGCGTAAGCAGTGCAACTGCTCCAGGTCTTCGGCACCGTTTGAATGCCGTGATCTTCAACCAGATGGACGCCGGAAGAAGAACGCCTGCCGCCCGTGCGCGAATTTGTCGAAGGCTGGTTGTAATAGTAGATTCCGACCGCGGCGATGACGACAATAACCCCGAAGACAAGCACTACGCCGCAGCCGCCCAAAATCCAGGGCAGATAGTTTGTCTTATTTACTGGCGGCGGTGGTTGATTAATTGGAGTTGCCATTTCACTTTCCGCTCCAACGTCACTTCTTCATCAACTCGAGCACTGCCGTCGTCATTGCTTTGACTCCGGTGCGCAACGTTGGTTCCGGCAACGGCTCGAACAAGCTTGAGTGCAAGGACGGCAGAGGCTTGCCGGATTTGCGGCTCGCGGCAATTTTCTCGGGCGCCATCGCTCCCAGCCAGAAATAGAATGAAGGAATCTGGTGGTCCAGGCTGAGGTGGCCAAAATCTTCACTCGCCATTAACGGGGGGGATTTGATCATGTTGTCGGTCCCGATCGCTTTGCCAATCGCGTTGGCGAGCCGCTCAGTCAATTGCGGATCGTTGTACAGCGACGGCGCATTCTCGCTCTCGATTACTTTGAGAATCGGCGCGCGATCTTCGGGAACACCGGCGGCCATCGCTACACCTTTCGCGATGCGATCGATCGACGCCAGGATGTGCTGGCGCACTTCTTCTTTGTAAGTTCTGATTGTTAATTGCAAGACAACTTCGTCCGGAATGATGTTGCGTTTCGTGCCCCCATGAATCGAGCCAATCGTAACCACCGCCGGATCGAGCGGCGAATTCTCGCGGCTGATGATTGTCTGCAAAGCGAGAATTGTTTGCGAGGCGATTACGATTGGATCCTTGGTGGCCTCAGGTTTCGAGCCATGGCCGCCAAGTCCGCGAATGATCAAATCGACTGAGGTTGAGCTCGCCATCGCGTACCCTGGAGCATATAAGACTTTGCCGGCTTCAGCGTCTGCGCTGTCGTGTAATCCAATCGTAAAATCGGGCTTGGGAAAACGAGTGTAAAGGCCGTCGGCCAACATCGCTTTCGCTCCGTCGACGGTCTCTTCGGCAGGTTGGCCAATCAGAATCAACGTGCCATGCCATTGATCTTTGAGCGCCGCCAGGATCTTCGCCACTCCGATCAGGTTCGTGATGTGCACGTCGTGACCGCACGCGTGCATGACGCTGACTTCCTGACCCACTTCATTCTTGGTCTTCACTTTGCTGGCGTATGGAACGTTGTTCTTTTCCTCGACCGGCAGCGCATCGATATCCGCCCGCACCAGAACGGTGGGGCCATCGCCGTTTTTCATTACCGCGACAACGCCAAATCCGGAAAACTGCGGCCGATCATATTTGCCGACATGTTCGGTCACCGTGTAGCCGAACGACCGCAACTGCGTGGCCAGGAACGCAGATGTCTTATCTTCGTAATGTGAAAGCTCTGGCGCCGCGTGCAGCATCTTGTAAGTGCTGACGAGTTGGGCGATCTCTCGATCAATCATCGCGTCCAGCGATTGCTGCGCGCGCACTGAAACGACAAACGGAGTTGCGACTAAGAAAGCGACCACAAGTGTTTTTTTCATAGGTTGACAGGGCAGAGAACTGAGCTTGGCGCGCTCAAGATATCGCACTCGATGGCTTTGAACAAGCGAGTCCGAGAGAAGGGGTTAGTTTGAGGTGGCACGCGCATCTCGCGCGTGATTTCACGGGCGGGACACCCGGGTCACTTCTAAACGGCCGGATAGAAAGGTTCGAGCAATGAAGCGCCTAATCGCGGAGCGGCCAGCATCAATCCAATGATGGTTTTCGCGTCTTCGATCTCGCCGTCAGTAATCATTTGCAGTGCACGATCGATGGGCAGTCGAACGACCTCGATCAATTCGTCATCCTCGAGGCGCTGTGCAGTTTCGGTGAGATCGGTCGCCAGGTAAAGCCACATCTTTTCTTCACAGAAACCAGGGCTTACAAAGAATTCGGCGAGCTTCTCGAGCTTGCCTGAGACCAGGCCCAGTTCTTCTTCGAGTTCTCGTGCCGCACCCTCTTCCGGGCGTTCCTTGTCGTTCAGCGTGCCGGCCGGCAATTCGAGCAGATACTTTACGGCTGGGTGGCGATACTGCCTGACCAAAGCGATCGTACCGTCATCGAAAGCCGGCAAGATCACCGCGCTGCCCGGATGATGGACCACCTCGCGAATGTAGATGCGATCGGCTTCGCGAACAGTGTCGACCGTGACGTCGAACACTCGCCCGGTAAAGACTTTCTTCGAGTCGATGAATTCAGGAGTTTGAGTATCTGGATCAGCCATAGCCGTCGTAGCGCTCTTTCGTACCAGTTTAGTTTGATGCGTGGTGATCGGCAACGCTCTCATTCACACCTTGCTTGAGCAAGGTGGTGAAGTCGCCAAGTTTTTGCGAAACAGTGTCAACGGGAACTATATAGTTGAATCACTCAGCCCGCGGAGCGGGTGTCAGCATAAAACCTGGGGCGTGAGCCCCAGGATCCGGGCAGCAAATGTGTTCAGCCTGCGAAGCGGGCGACAGCCGTTGCCATGAATCATTCCCTATGTGCAATCTTGCGAGACAAAGATGAAATATTCTCGGCGAAAATCGCCGTCATAATATCTGCCGCCCGCTCCGCGGGCTTGGTAATACTTGGGGCCTGATTCCCGGGGCTCACGCCCCGGGCTTTATGCTGTCGCGCGCTCCGCGCGCTGCCTATTCACCTTGCTGAAGCAAAGTGTGAATGAGAAAAAGCAAACTAAGTTTCTAGTTCTCGTAGCGCACCCTGGGCCGCACCTACCAGATAAAGCGAACCGGTCACACAAACCAGACCATCTGTTGGCGTGACTGTGCGCGCGAGTTGGAGGGCCTCGCCTACGGTGGAGGCGCGAAGCACTCTTGCTTGATCGAAATCCTCCGGCACGACGGCAACCAACGCGTCGATCGAAGCGGCCCGCGGATTATCGAGCGTAGTCAGAATCACTCTGTCAGCCCGGGGGAATAATGCAGCGGTCATCTCGCTGAGCGTCTTGTCGCGCATCGCTCCGAAAATCATCGTGATCGGTTCTTTGACGAACTCATCCAGATATTCGCGGAGCACGCGCGCGGCCGCTGGATTGTGCGCGCCATCGAAGAGAAACCGCGGGAAGCCTTTCCATATCTCGAGTCTCCCGGGATGGCTTGCGGTTTCGATTCCGCGAACGATCGCACGCTTCGGAATTTGGAAACCGTGTTCGCGCAGCGCTTCAGCGAGCGCAATTGCGGTGAGTGCGTTAACGCTTTGATGCCGGCCCCGAAGTGCAACGGTTAGATGGTCATAGGTTGCCGCGTCGCTCTCAAACGTAACCATGCAACGTCCATCCTGAGTTGCTTCTTCGACTCGACTGCGAAAGCGAAAGCGATCTTGCGTTTGTTGGTGGGACGAATGATGCGATGGATCAATTAGCCGTGGCACGACTTCAACCGATTCACATCGCTGCATGATAACTTCGAATGCGGCATCCTCCTGCGGTGCAATGATCGCGGTCGTGCCCGGTCGAATGATCGCCGCTTTTTCGCCGGAAATCTCCCGGAGCGTAGTTCCGAGATACTCCTGGTGGTCCATCGCCACCGGCGTGATCGCGACGATCTCTGCTCCCGCGGCCGTGGTTGAATCTAATCTGCCTCCGAGGCCCGTTTCCAGAATTGCCAACTCGACATTTGCTTCGCGAAACGCGAGCAACGCAATCGCAGTAATGTGCTCGAAGAATGTTGGCAGCGTCTGCAACTTGCCGCGGGCGACTAATTCCTCCGCGGTTTGTTTTACGGTGCGGGTGAAGTGAGCGAATTGATCCTCAGAGATTTGCTGGCCGTCGATCTGGATTCTTTCAGTGATGGAAACCAAATGAGGTGAGGTGAACAGACCGACGCGAATTCCGGACACGCGGCAGATCGAATCAAGGAATGCAGCCGTTGATCCTTTCCCATTAGTTCCGGCAATTTGCACGGCCGGAAATTGTTCCTGCGGATTTCCGAGTGCTGCTAAGAGAGTTTCGGTGTTCTCGAGACCGAGTTTGATCGTGAGTGTCTCGTGACCGAGACTAAGGAGATAGGAAATGGTCTGCGCAAAATCCATCGCTTTATTCAATCGCGATTTGATTTTATAATTGTCTCACCCTAAACCCCCAGCAGTCGCAGCCCCCGCCGGAGGTAATAGCGATGCGCATTGGAGCCAGGTTCTATTTCGTCATGGCAGTGGTGGCAGCCGTCTGCCCTTTCCCGTGCTTCGGGCCGACACGTGCGCAAGTCGCATCCACGATCAGTTTTAGCGCTGCTTCGTATTCCGCGCGCGAGGGTGACGGCCAGGCTTCTGTCATGGTTACTCGCGCGGGAGACACATCCAGCGAAGCCTCTGTTGATTACGCGACGAGCGAGGGTACGGCGTCGCGCCGCTCCGATTTCACACCTGCTTTTGGCACGCTTCGTTTTGCTCCAGGCGAGACGATGAAAACGTTCAGCGTGCTGATCACCGATAATTTCGTGGCGGAAGCCGGAGAGACTGTTGACTTGATGTTATTCAACGCAACGGGCGGGACAACGCTCGTTTCTCCTGATGCGGCTGTGCTCAACATTAGTGATGATGACAGTGGTTCCTCGACAGTCAATCCGATAGATGACGCGCACACTTTCGTCCGGCAGCAATACCACGATTTTCTCAACCGTGAGCCGGATGAGTCAGGCCTGAATTTCTGGGTGAACCAGATTGAGTCGTGCGGCGCCGATCCTCAATGCCGTGAAGTAAAGCGTACCAACGTCTCGGGGGCGTTCTTTCTCTCGATTGAATTTCAGGAGACCGGCTACTTTGCCTTCCGTCTCTACCGTTTTTACTTTGCGCAGGCCTGGCCGATCTGGCGAGAGTTCATGCGCGATGTGCAGGAGATTAGTCGTGGCGTTGTAGTGGGCCAGCCCGGTTGGGAAGAAAAGTTAGCAGCCAACAAGCGCGTCTTTGTGGAAGATTGGTACGCGCGTCATCGCGTGGTGCTCGAGTCTCAGCTGAATGGCGGCAGGTCTTCATTGACCAACGAGCAGTACGTGTCCGCACTTTATCAGAAAGTCAACATTACGCCGTCCGATGCTGAACGACAGGCGCTTGTCAACGGCCTCAACTCGGGTACAGAAACACGGGCGAGCGCGCTTGGCAAAGTCGCGGACAATTCCGATCTCATACGGCGCGAGTTCAATGGAGCGTTTGTCGTGATGCAGTATTTTGGCTATCTTCGGCGCGAGCCAGACTTTGGCGGTTACCTATTCTGGCGCGACAAGCTGAATCAATTCAACGGCAACTTTGTTGATGCTGAAATGGTCAAAGCGTTTCTGGTGTCGACCGAATACCGGCAGCGGTTCACCCAGAGCGAGGCACTGCCGGAGGCCTTCTTTGAGATTGGTGACCCCACCCGGCCCGAAAGGTTCATTATCAAACTGAACGATGCGGCGAGG
>DASWQK010000468.1:0-8002 GCA_036403735.1 Pyrinomonadaceae bacterium | reverse complement strand
TCATCAGACAGACAAGGACGACGTTCGGCGCTCCTACAAGTGCGCGAACGCCACGTATAATGCAGGGGTCGATACGAATCAACTTCTGAGGGGGGCAATCTGGAGGATGGATACGAATGCCGGAGATGTTCGATCCATCCTTAGGCCCTTCTGCCAGCAAGGTGTCCTTCGTGACTGTTCATCCCGATCCGGAGTGCGATGTTCTAAACTGGTAAAGCAATGAACCGACGAGACTATCTAACATTTATGAGCGCCGCGGCCGGCGCGCTGGCTACAGCAGGCCAGGGTGATCTGGCCTTTGGCCAACAGACGCGGCCGGCTGATGATGGCGCGCCTACAACTTCGACCGTCGAAGATCGCGCGCGTCGCATGAAGTGGTGGCACGAAGCGAAGTTCGGCATGTTTATTCACTGGGGCCTGTACAGCACGCTCGGCCGTCATGAATGGGTGATGGAAAACGAGGGCATCCCGGTGAGCGAATACGAAAAGCTGGCGCCGAATTTCAAGCCGGTCCCGAATGCGGCGCGCGCCTGGGCTCAGTTAGCCAAACGCGCCGGCATGAAGTACATGGTGATGACGACCAAGCATCATGAAGGCTTCTGCAATTTCGATACGAAGCTCACCGATTATTGTGCGCCGAAGCAGGGACCCGGCCGTGATCTGGTGCGCGAGTATGTCGATGCCGCGCGCGCCGAAGGTCTGCGGGTGGGTTTCTACTACTCGTTGATGGACTGGCATCATCCCGACGGTGCTCAATCGAAAACCGATGAAGCGGCGCGGCGCCGGTTCGTCGACTACATCCACGGGCAAGTGAAAGAGCTAGTGACGAATTATGGCAAGCTGGACGTGCTCTGGTATGACGTGGCGTGGCCGCTCGATGCGAAGGGTTGGGAATCGGTTGAGATGAATACGATGGTGCGCAAGCTTCAGCCCGACATCATCATCAATAATCGTTCGAAGATTCCGGAAGACTTTGATACCCCTGAACAGCGGATTGAAGCTTCGCAAAATCGTCCATGGGAATCCTGCATGACTTTGAATGACAGTTGGGGTTATCACAGCGCGGACTTTAATTGGAAGAGTCCGACGACTGTGATTCGCAACTTGATCACCTGCGCGCGCGATGGCGGCAACTACCTGCTCAACATCGGGCCCAAACCTGACGGCACGATTCCCGAAGAATCTGTGCGCATCCTATCCGCGGTCGGCGACTGGATGAGCAAGAACGGTGCGACTATTCGCGAATCCGATCCTTGCCAACCGCGTCGTGGCAATTATCTGAGTTTCACGCGCAAGGGCAACACGCTTTACGCGCACGTTCATTACTGGCCGGGTGAAACCGTGGTGATTGGAAATCTCTTGAACAAAGTTCTGTCGGCCAGGATGTTTGCGACCGGTGAGCCGGTGAAATTTCAGCAGGACGACTTTCGCATCAAGCTAACGGGACTGCCGAAGAAAGCCCCTGACCTGGTGACCACGTTCGCGCTTGAGTTGGATGGCGAGCCGAAACAGGATCACGAAGGCAAGCGTGCGGTAAAGCCACGCGAAGGAGTTTACAAGTCAGTTTGATCTTTGAAGACCGGTTTTTCATTTTCCATTTGACATCTATCATCTGCTATTTCGTTTGATGGATATGTCATTTCGGCAAGTCAAATGAGAAATGAGAGATGTCAAATGACAAATGGAAAATGATCCTTTGATCGTCGACAGCCATCAGCATTTCTGGGAGGTGGGACGGTTCGGCTATCCCTGGATGAGTCCTGACGTCGAGGTGCTGTGTCGCGACTTTCTGCCGCCGGCGCTTGCTCCCGTCTTAAATCGTAATGGCGTCGATAAAACGATTCTTGTGCAAGCGAGCAACAGTCTTGAAGAGACTCGCTGGTTGTTGAGTCTGGCGGAGCACAACGCATTTATCGGTGGAGTAGTTGGCTGGGTGGACTTAAGGAGCGCTGACGTCGCTCGGCAGCTGGATGAATTTGCGGCGCACCCAAAGTTCAAAGGCGTGAGACATCTGGTCGAAAGCGAGCCAGCGGATGATTGGTTGACTCAGCAGAATACTTTGAACGGGTTGCTTCAACTTTCATCGCGCGGACTGTCTTACGATTTGCTGGTCCATACGCGGCACCTGGAGCATGTGAAGAAGGTCGCTGACGAATGTCCTGAGTTACACTTGGTTATCGATCACCTGGCAAAGCCGCCGATTGCGCGCCGGGAGATCGATGAATGGGCGGGCGAGATTAAAGAGATAGCTTCGCGTCCGAATGTATGGTGCAAGCTTTCAGGGCTGCTAACCGAAGCAGACTGGGCCAATTGGCGCGTTGAAGATTTGCAGCCTTATGTTGAGAAGGTGCTGGAGTATTTTGGCCCGGCCCGCCTGATGTTCGGCAGTGATTGGCCAGTGTGTCTGTTGGCAGCGTCTTACGATCAAGTGCTGGAGTCATTTGAGATACTGTTGGCCGGCCTTGATGATAAAGATAGGCGACGAATTTTCTCAGAAAGCGCGATCGAGTTTTATCGAATTGAGGACGAAGAAATATGGAGTGCGGCGGCTTGACGCCGCTTTCCAATCCATCGTCAACAGAATTGTAGCCGACGAAATAAAAAAGCGGCGTCAAGCCGCCGCACTCCAAAATGTCTGAAACTTATTTCATGACCGGCGCGCACGGCTGCATTGGTTCGTGGATTGTCAAGGCCCTGGCTGAGCGTGGCGATACGCCGGTCGTTTTCGATCGAAGTGAAGACGCGCGTCGCCTGAATGCGATCATGGAACGGAGCGCACTCGAACGCGTCCGCTTTATTGCCGGTGATATTACGGATGTGGCGGCGGTGCGCTTAGCTCTCGAAAGCTCCGGCGCCCGACGCATGATTCATCTCGCTGGACTGCAGGTTCCAACTTGCAAAGCCGATCCGGTAGCCGGCGCTTTCGTGAATGTGATTGGCACGCTTAACGTTTTCGAGTCGGCCAAGGCAGCCGGGGTTGAGCAAGTTGTTTACGCCAGCTCAGCCGCGGTCTTCGGCGCTGCCGATGCCGACACTCCGGTTAAAGAAACGGCGCCGACAGAGCCGGAAACCCACTACGGAGTCTTCAAGCGCACGAACGAAGGCAGCGCGCGAGTCTATTTTCTGGATCATGGACTGAACAGTGTCGGCCTCAGGCCTTTGACAGTCTATGGAGTGAATCGAGATGCAGGTTTGACGAGCGATCCAACCAAGGCCATGAAGGCTGCCATCCTTGGCGTTCCGTTTCGCATTCGTTTTAGCGGAGCTACTGATTTTCAATATGTCGAGGACACGGCCGCCGCCTTCATTCGTTGTGCCGATCAAGCGCCCGCAGGCGCTCACGTTTTCAATCTGCACGGCGAGACCGTCGACGTCGAAAGGATCGTGAAAGTCATCAACCAAAACGCCGGGCGAGATCTGGTGACCTTCGGCGGGCCGCCAATTCCAATTGCGCCGGCGCTGGATGATACGGCCATCCAGCGGATGATCGGCGCGTTGCCGTCGACACCGCTTGACGTTGGCGTGCGCGAAACGATGCGCCGCTTTACGGATTTGCATGAAGGCGGACAGTTAGATACGAGTGACATAGACTCAGAAATATCGGCAACGCATTAGAGGAATCGTTTTGAGCACTTCGATTGGAGCCTGGGAAAAACCGGCCGCGCTGGGCGAAACGCGCGCAACGATGCGCGCCGGTGTGTTGTGTGGCGTCGAGCAGGTCGAAGTGCGCGACGTTCCGTTGCCGGTTGCGAACGCACATGAGGTGATCGTGCGGGTGTCCGCGGTCGGGCTTTGCGGCACGGATGCTCACATCTTCGCAGGTCATGCGAACTACAACACCGATGAGTACGGGCAACCGATTCCTTTCAATGTCGTTCCGCAAATCCTGGGACATGAAATCAGCGGCTGTGTCGAAGAGACAGGCACTGAGGTCAATGACCTCGCGCCTGGTGATCGTGTGGTTATTGATCAGGGATTGAACTGTGTAAGTTTGCGGCGCGAAACTCTTTGCGAGTATTGCCGCACCGGGGACTCACATCAATGCGAGTTCTACGCCGAACATGGCATTACCGGACTGCCCGGCGGCCTGGCTGAATTCATCGGGGTGCCCGCAGTTAATGCTATCCCCATCCGCAGCGATCTTAGTTTGACTCTCGCGGCCATGGCTGAGCCCTTAGGCTGCGTTATTCATGCGTCCGATGCAGCGGCGCAGGCCCAGGCGCGCTATCACTTAAATGGAAACTCGACCGGACGCCACGTAGAATCGGTGCTCGTATGCGGCGCCGGTCCGGCTGGATTAATGTTCGTGCAGTATCTAAGACGCGTGCTGGGCTACGACGGATTGTTGTTGGTGAGCGAGCCCAATCCCGACAAACGAAATCTGTCTCTGAAACTAGGGGCGGACACAACGATTGATCCCGGCGATCGCGATGCGGTTGAGGCGGTCCACGATTATACGGCGGGCAAGGGAGTCGATTATCTGATTGAAGCATCGGGCGCAGGACGAGTCCTGGCGTTCATTCCCGGACTGATTCGAAAACAGGCCACCGTGTTGCTGTATGGTCACGGGCACGCAGGCGTCGATCTCAGCGTGTTGAATAATCTGATGTTTCGCGAACCAACTCTAATTACCCCCGTAGGCGCATCAGGTGGGTTCGAATCAGACGGCCGTCCTTCAGCCTACGTGCGCGCGTTGCAACTCATCGAACAGAAACGAATCGATGTCACTCCGTTCATCACCCACCGTTACACTTCGCTTGAATCTGTGCAGACTGCTTTGGCCACGGACATCCACACGCCCGGATATATTAAAGGAGTGGTCACCCTCTGAGGATTGCCGATTTGCGATTGCCGATTGCCGATTGATCGTTATACTCCCGTTGAAGCCTGGTATTTTGGCAATGAGCCCGCGCGTCATTGCGGCGGCCCCGCAGGGTCTATGATTGATCGCGATCACCAATCGGCAATCGGCAATCGGAAATCGGCAATCAGGGTGGGACTGTTTGTAACCTGCATCGTCGACCAAATGTGGGCCAGCGTTGGCACGAGCACCGTCGAAGTGTTGCGTCGCGCCGGTTGCGAAATCGAATTTGATGAGCGGCAAACTTGCTGTGGCCAGCCGGCTTTCAACACCGGATATCGGGTGGAGGCTCGACGAGTTGCCGAGCGCTTCATCCAATTGTGCGAAGAGAGCGATGCCGAATTCATCGTCAGTCCTTCGGGCTCGTGCACCGCAATGGTGCATCACTACGGAGTCTTATTTTCAGAAGATGAAACGTGGCGCGCGCGCGCGCGCGCAGTGGCCGCGCGCATGTTCGAGTTAAGCTCGTTTCTGATTCGCGTACTGAAAGTCGCAGACGTCGGCGCGCGGTTTAAGGGGCGAGTGACGTGGCATGATGCGTGTCACGGTTTGCGCGAGTTGGGGGTGCATGATGAGCCGCGCACTTTGATCAAGAACGTGCGCGAAACAGAGTTCGTAGAGTTGGACAATGCCGATGCGTGTTGCGGTTTTGGCGGAACTTTCTCCGTAAAATATCCGGAAATATCGGCCGCTATCCTGGACCAGAAGATCGAGGCAATTGAAACTTGCGGAGTCGATGCCGTGGTGTCCGGCGACGCGAGTTGCCTGATGCAAATCGGCGGACGCTTGTCGCGAATCGGATCGAAAGTTCGAGTGATGCATCTGGCCGAGTTGCTGGCGAGTCAGTAGTGCTTTCATAAGCCCTCTCCCTTTGGGAGAGGGTTGGGTGAGGGCCTGGTCGACCACCAGTTAAGAATTATTTTGTGGCTAGCAGAGAAAATCAAAGCACTTAGTCGAGGCTAAACCTCACCCCGGCCCTCTCCCAAGGGGAGAGGGCGTAAGAACTGACCCCGTTTTCTATGAATCCACTAACCACCGAAAACTTCGATGCCAATGCCCGCGCTGCGCTAAACGACGTGCAGTTGCGCGGAGCGCTGCGGCAGGCGACATCGTTGTTCGGCAAGCGCCGGCTGGCGGCCGCTAACAGTTTGCCTGATTGGGAAGACTTACGAACGCAAGCCCGAAGCATCAAGGACCAGACACTACTTAATCTCGACAGGTATCTCGAGGAGTTCACCGCGAATGCTGAAGCTGCCGGTGCTCAGATTCATTGGGCCCGTGACGCGGCCGAAGCGAACGACATCGTCAAGCGACTGGCGCGCGAACGCGGCGCGCGACTTGTCGTCAAGAGCAAGAGCATGACGACTGAAGAGATTCATCTGAACGCTGCGCTCGAAGCCGCAGGTGTTGAAGCTCTGGAAACTGATCTCGGCGAGTACATCATCCAGCTGGCCGGCGAAACGCCCTCGCACATCATCGCGCCGGCTATTCATAAGACGAGACATCAGATCGCCGACTTGTTTGTTGAGAAACTCGGCATTGCGCCTACTGATGACATCCCGACGTTGACGATCACCGCGCGGCGCGTGCTGCGGGAGAAGTTTGGCGCGGCCGACATCGGGGTGAGCGGCGTAAATTTCGGCGTGGCCGAAACGGGAACGATTCTGATTCTCGAGAACGAGGGGAACATTCGTCTGACGACGAGCCTGCCGAAAACGCATATCGCAGTGATGGGTATCGAAAAAGTGATCCCGCGCTTCGACGATCTCGAAGTGTTTCTAAAGCTGTTGCCGCGCTCGGGTACGGGCCAGCATCTCACTGCTTATCAATCATTGATCACCGGAACCAAACGCGGACCAGACAGCGAAGGGCCGGACGAGTTGCATATCATTCTGCTCGACAACGGCCGCTCGCGGATGTTGGCCCACCCGACGACGCGGCAATCGCTCGCGTGCATTCGCTGTGGCGCGTGCCTGAACGCATGTCCGGTCTATCAGCAGATCGGCGGGCACGCCTACGGCTCGGTTTATCCGGGACCAATCGGGGCAGTCATCACGCCGCAGTTGATTGGTTTGAGCAAGGCGGCGAAGTTGCCGTACGCGTCGAGTTTGTGCGGCGCCTGCCGTGAAGTGTGTCCGGTCAAGATCGACATTCCGGAATTGCTGCTGCATCTGCGGGGACAGATAACGGAAAGACCGGAGTCAGAAGTCAGGAGTCAGAAGTCAGAAGTAAGAGAGCATCGAACCGCGGAAAGGCTTTCTTTCAAGTTGTGGGCGGCGATCATGACGAGACCGCGCTGGTACGAATTGAGCGCGAAGTTTGCGCACGTTTTTCAGCGAGTCGTCGTGCGGCAGGACCGCATCGGTCGAGTTGGGCGTTTCGTTTCGTGGGTCGCGCCGCCCCTGGCGGCCTGGACTGCTGCGCGCGATCTGCGTCCGATTGAAAACAAATCGTTTCGTCAGCAGTGGCGCGAGCGAAGCAGTAGCTCGACCGTGCGGGAGGGCGAATAGAATGGATTTTCATTCACACCCGGCTTCAGCCGGGTGATCGTGAACGTCAAGAAAAGAGGAGACCGTTTAAACGGTTTTCACTTGTCGCTTGGTGCTCGTCACCTGGCTGAAGCCAGGTGTGAATGAGATCGGATTCGCTGTTGTGCCAGAACGCCCATTGCGAACTTCTTAGGTATGAATCAGATGAATAACGACGCGCGTCAGGAAATCATGCAATCGATTCGCGCTCACCTGGCAGAGAGTGCGCGCGTTACGCCGGCACATACTGAGACGGTCTCAAGAACTGAGAAAGTTGAGGTTTCAGCCGACGCTCACATTTCACCAGTCAAAATGTTTTGCGAGCGGCTCGAATCAGTCGGCGGCCACTGCACTTTTGTGCCTGATGAACTCGAAGCTGCCCGCGCTTTAAATCAAATTATTTCGCAATTGCAGAGTCGCGTGCCGGCAAAACGCATTGCCCTCTCAGATGCGCCGCTCGTGGCCGAGCTGGCGCGCGGCCTGCCCGTCGAAGAGTTGCGGATCTGCCCGTCTGTATCTGAGTTGTTCAGTTATGATGTCGGCGTCACGATAGCCCAGGCAGCGATTGCTGAGACCGGAACATTGGTCCTTGAGTCTGAAAAAGAGCGGCACC
>DASWQK010000467.1:0-3441 GCA_036403735.1 Pyrinomonadaceae bacterium | reverse complement strand
CGCGTCGTCAGTCGTTCTTCGCCAAACTTTTTCATTATGGACTCGAACCGCTCATTAGGTCCGCTCCACTTGAGATCATCCACCCGCGTCTTCCGACCGATCGTAGGCGAGAGCAGCGGCGCATCCGTCCTTAGGGTGGCCAGATTCTTGAATAGCGATGCCAGCTCACGATTTGCCGGGTTCAAAATTGTCGCCGGGAATTGTTCGATGTGGCCGTGACTATTAATAAGGGTAGCCGCTGTTTTGGAGCCTAATCCCTTAATGCCCGGATAGCCGTCGGCCGCGTCGCCTACTAGAGCAAGGTAATCGGGAATGAATTCCGGGGCCACACCAAACTTGGCGAGCACGCCGTTAGCGTCACGAATCTCGTCCTTGCGCCGATCGATTTGCACGACGCGATCCGAGACAACGCACTGCGCGAGATCTTTGTCGGGAGTCCAGATGCAGACCTTATCGACGCGCTTGCTCTTCGCTGCGAGATGCGCGGCGGCTGCGAGCGCATCGTCGGCTTCGAATTCAACCATTGGCCAAACAATAACGCCCATCGCGGCCAGCGCGTCCTCCAACGGATGAAATTGCGCCGTCAGTGCACGCTCCATTCCGGCGCTGGTTTTGTATCCCGGCCAAAGATCGTTGCGGAACGATTCGATTACGTGATCGGTCGCGACGCCGATGTGGGTCGCACCGTCTTCAATCATCTTTGCGACGGTATTCAGAACGCCTGAAACAGCGCCGAATGGCGGATCAGTTTTATGAAACCGCCGCAGTCCGTAGAAGTGGCGGAAGAGTTCGTAGGTGCCGTCGATGAGATGAACGATCATGAATAGCGGCAAAGGGCAAAGAGCTAAGGGCAAAGAGCTAAGAGCCAAGAGCTAGAAGCAAAGGGCCAAGTGACAAGCAAACTACGCTTTGCTCTTTGTACTTAGCTCCTTGCTCTTAGCCGCTTCAGCTTCCCGGATGATATTCGCGCTCGGTATGACCCTTCAGTTGCGCGGGATAAAAATAAACTTCGCGGAGATCGCCGGTGCTGTATCGCTTAGCTTGATCGTTAAAGTGTGGCGATGACGGATTTCCGCTCTCACCACCTGCCGTTACTGCCTTCGCCTGAATTGTCTTGCCGAACTCGACCACGGCGACGAAGCTGTTGCCGCTGGTGCCGTAAATCTTTTTCGATCCTTTGTAAGGCCGCGCCGCGAATGAAGCGAGCGAACCCCAGGTGGCTGCAGTGAAAGCGACGGGAATGCTCGGGCCGGCATCAGTGAACGGATGCACGATGTCGTCAGTCAGCCGTTGAAAGCGGTTGATGTCGCCCCAGGGTGTCTGCCATTTGCCAAAGTCGTTTACGAGTTTGTCCGACGCGGCCGATAGTGCCGCGACGAGTTGTTCGGGTTTGGCAGTCGTCGCGATATAGTCCGGCACCGTCAGTCCGGCGCGTCGCGCATCCGCGGCGATGCGTTGATGATCGAGTTCTTCCGCCCAGTAAACCGCCAGCGAAGTCGGCACCGATCCGCCGGACCAACGAAAATCCCACTTGCGCAAGAGCGCGATCTGATCCGCGGTCTTTGCTTTCAGTGAATTGCTTTCAGATGTTTGGTCCCAGGCCTTGATCAAAGCCGGAATCGGTTTTTCAAACCACGTCAGGTAACTGTCGTAGGCTGCCTCGCGCAGACCGTCGACAGTGAAGTCTTTCTTAGTCTCAAGAACGCGAACGGCATGAAGTCCGCGCGCCGACTCGACTCCGTTGTCGACGTATTTAGGATAATCAGATTGTTTGGGACTGCTTGGGCCAGCCGCCGACCATGGAGAGTTATTGCTGTTGTAAAGCCAGCCGCTCGCGGGATTCAGCAGCTTCGGACTCTCATCCACCGACAGCAGTTCATGCCAATCCGTGGCCGGATCGCTGCCATCGACCGGCTTGGTCCAATCGAATTTCGGATCGCGACGGGGGATGAAGTTGCCATGAAAGTAAGCGATGTTGCCGTCAGCGTCGGCATAGATCGTGTTGTTCGAAGAGTTCGTATGCAGCTCCATGATCTGTTTGAACTCTGCATAATTCTTTGATTTCGTTCGGCTGTACGATTGAGTCAGCGCTTTGACATGTTCCTGCATCAGGCTGATGCTTACCCATTTTCCATCCTGCGCGCGAATGATTGGGCCATGTTGCGTTCGGTAAATCGTGAAACTCTTTTCGGCCATGCCCGTGTTCGTTTTGTAAGGGACTTTGATGACCGAAGTCGTCAGCGGACGCGCTTCGTCGCCGTACTTGTAATAGAACCCATCACCCTTCTTCACAATGGTCTCGAGATATTCGTCGATCGCATCGACGGCGCTCGAGGTATGCATCCAGCCGCAGTGTTCATTGAATCCCTGGTAGATAAAGAATTGCCCCCAGGTGACCGCGCCGTAAGAGTTGAGACCTTCATCGCTCGACATCTGCAATTCCGATCTGAAATAAAAGGACGTATGCGGATTGATCAGCAGCAGAGCATGTTTGCCGATCGTATTTTTGGGCGAGATCGCGACGCCGTTTGATCCACCGGGGTCAGTAACAAAGCTGCTCGCTTCGTTCAAGGCAACGGTTGCATGATCGTTTCCATAGAATGCCTGCATCTGGGTGAGGTTAATTGTCTCAATGTCTCCGCCGATGCTGCCTTCGCTGAAGGTCAAAGCCATCCAGGGCTCGAAATGCTTGATGACGCGCGGCTTCACTTCGGGATGTTTCTCGAGATAGAAGTTCAAGCCGTCCGCCCAGGCAATCATCAATTTCTGCAGCCACGCCGGGGTCTTTTCGTACTCCGCTTTCATCGCCTGCGGATCGATGAAGAGCTTCATCCGCAGGTCGCGCCAGATCGCGCTTTCACCTTCGGCCTCAGCCATCCGCCCCATCGAGTTGATGTAGTTCGTCTCGACGCGATTAAAGTCGTCTTCAGCCTGCGCATAGATCATTCCGAACACCGCGTTGGCGTCGGTCTTCCCGTGCACGTGCGCGATGCCCCAGTTGTCGCGCGTGATCGTAACGTTGCGCGCTGCTTGTTGATAGCGCTGAAGGTCAGAGCTTTGCGCCGAAGACTGCGGCGCGAATAATAGAATCAGAACAAATAAAATGGCGACCTTCTTCATCAGAAACCTCCGGCGATTGGTCTCATAATAAACAACAAAATTGTTTCGTTGGCTAGTTGGCAGATGCCATCAACAACTGACGAGCGAGATTCGTACCCGCTTGAGAGCTGGCGGCAGTAAAGAGGATCGAATTGATATACGGATCTGTCTCTTCTCATTTACCTAATAGTCTCGGCTGATTCGCGGACTGTTAGAAATCGATGAGCCGGCGAGACCCGAGTGACTCTTCAAGATATAACCGTTCCATCGTACTAAATACATCAATCTCATCAACTGCTGATTCTGGAGAGAATGATTCAAGCTGAGCGAGTTTTAATAGTT
>DASWQK010000466.1:0-9953 GCA_036403735.1 Pyrinomonadaceae bacterium | reverse complement strand
AATTCGTATCCCAGGGTACCGAATGATTTTTTGATCGCACTCTTGACGAGTTGTTTCACAAGATTATCCCTTTGATGTTAGCTCTGAGCAGATGAGCCCTTCGCCCTGCTCGTTTGCCTCGTCCCTTTTCTTAACTGGACGGTGTTCGGTCGAGTTGTTTGTTACCCAAGCCAAAGACGAGTTGGCGGCGAATCATCTTGCTGGCCGTCGCGCGCCACCCATATTTCCTGCTTCTCACGCTTGAGAAATCAAGACCAACCTGCGGCACCATCGGCCGCGCCCACCGCCTCGTCTCATTCAGTGCCCGCACATAGCTGCCGTAAATCCAATCACGGCTGGGTGAGGGCAGTAATCCGTACTCGTCTGCATCAGCGGCCGGTTCGTAGAGCCAGCGATTCAAGAACTTGAACCCGTGAAAGTGATAGAAGATCAGCGGCTCGCCGTCTACGGTAGCGGCATTGTCGCGGATCTCGATCTTATATCGTGCCCAGTTCCACGGCGCCAGATTCGCGCCTTGGTGGTTAGCCACCACCACATGCTGAAAACGCGCCGGCCAATCGTCCAGATACTTTTGGTCCGCAAAGCGATCATCTTCCTCACGGTCGTAACACCACTCGAGACAACGCTCGCGCCACCAGTCGAGGCATTCGCGGGCGTATTGATCTTTTCTAAACGACAGAAATCCGACATTGTAAGTGCCGAATTTTTCAAGATGCTTGAGGCGCTCAGGGAAACGGTGGCCGATGATCAGAATCGACTCGCTTCCCAATTCGTCGAACACGGGCGCCGGACTCGAATAGAAGTAAAGATCCGCGTCCAGGTAAGTCACTACGTCTCCGTCTGCGGGCAGTTTGTTAAGGACGTACCGTATCCAGGACGGCGAGCACGTAAAGTAGTATTCAACCTGCGTGCGGGTTGGCTTGGCAGCTTGCAGAGACACGTCGCCCTGCTCAAATTCTTCCAAACTGACGGCGCGCAACTCGGGCAGCTTCATTTTCGCGAGTGCCGCATAGGTGAAATCGTCAAAGCAAAGTACCCAGAGGGTGAAGGGCGTCGCGTGACTCTTCAGCGAGCGGTAGAGGGCCAGCCCGCGAAGTAAGTAGTGGCGATCGAAGTACGTGCAGAAGTGACGCATTACGAATTCAAGTGTATCAAACGATCAGGCGCGCCAGGTTCTTAATTGCTGAACTACGGTCTGCTGTTGCTCCTCACTCAGTTCCGGAAAAAGGGGCAAGCTGAGAATCTCGCGGGCGGCGGCTTCGGTCTCGGAAAGCGAACTATGGTTTGTCAGCCGGCCGGCGTATGCAGGTTGCTGATGAATGGGCACCGGATAGTGAATCAAGCTGCCGGTGCCGTGTTCGCGCAGATAATCTCTCAAATTGTCGCGTGCCTGCGCGCGGATCACATACTGATGATACACATGCGTGGCATCGCTCGAAGTTTGGGGCAGAGTCAGTGCCGGGTGATCCTCAAGCTCACGATTGTAATACTGGGCCAACTTAATGCGGCGCCGGTTGTCTTCATCAAGATGTCGAAGCTTGACGCGCAGAATGGCGGCTTGTAACTCGTCGAGGCGACTGTTAAGGCCGGCGATTTTGCTGACGTACCGCTGCTCCCAGCCATACTCTCGCAGCAGGCGCACGCGCTTGGCCAACTCATCATCATCCGTAACGACTGCTCCGCCGTCGCCCAGTGCTCCCAGGTTTTTGGTGGGATAAAAACTGAAGGCGGCAATATCACCGAAGGTGCCGACCTTGCGGTTGCGCCAAGTCGCGCCATGGGCCTGCGCACAATCTTCTATGACCCTCAGTTGGTGACGCGCGGCAAGCTCCATTACCTCCGTGATGCTCGCCGGATTACCATAGATGTGAACCGGAACCACAGCTTTCAGGTGGCCAGGATGTTTTGCGATGGTGTCTGCTAATTTCCCGACGTCGATTGTAAAAGTCGCAGGATCGATGTCGACGAATACCGGAACTGCGCCGCACTGTTCGATCGCCGCGACTGTTGCCACCGCCGAATGCGAAACCGTCAGGACGCCATCGCTCGGTCCGACTTCGCACGCGCGCAAAGCCAGGTACAGGGCATCTGTTCCGCTGTTCACTCCGACTGCATGGCCGGCGCCCAGATAGGCCGCGAACTCTTTCTCAAATGATTCGACTTCTTGTCCGAGGATGTACCAGCCGCTCTCCAGAGTGCGTTTAATGGCCGCGTCGATCTCATCTTTGTGCGACAAATAATTTGCGCGAGGACTGCTTTGCGGGATAGTGAGCGACACGTGTTGTTATCCGAGTAAGAACTCTCTGCTATAAATAATTCTCTAACTGCAGTTTGAAAAATTCGAGCGTCAAAGCCAACCCTTCGCGCAAGTGCACACGTGGCTGCCAGCCCAGAGTCCTGGAAATAGAGCCATAGTCCGCGTGATAATCGCCGATGTCTATACGCTTGCGGTTAGCGGGGAAAGAACGCACCTCGTAACGGCCCTCACCACCGTTCGCTTCTACCAACAGGTCGGCCAGTTCTTTTAAGGTGACAGCGCGCTCGCCGCCAAGATTGAAAACCTGACCGTTCGCCTGTTCACTTGCGGCCGCCAAGATTAACGCGTCCACGGCGTCGTCAACGAAAGTGAAGTCGCGCAGTTGATGTCCGTCCCATACTTCGAAGGGTTGCCCTTGCGCAATGAGCCGTATCCAAACCCCCAGAAAGGTCTGTCGGGCATCTTTGACGCGCATGCGCGGCCCGTAAGTATTAGTAAGTCTCAACGCGGTGGCGCGGATTCCATAAACGTGGTTGTAGAGAATGTGATACCACTCGCCGGCCATCTTATTGATTCCATTTACATCGACGGGCCGGAGGAGATGATTCTCGTTGACCGGAAGGTAATCCGGTTTGCCGTACATCTGTCGAGTGCTCGCGAACACAACTTTAATTGCGGGATTATGCTGGCGGCATGCTTCGAGAATCGATAGTTGAGCCAGACAATTGATTTCCAAATCCGTGTAAGGATCTTCCATCGAGTCCATGTGGCTGGTTTGGCCGGCGAGATTGAAGAGATAATCCTGTCCTTGAACCAGATAAGCTATGCTGTGGCGGTCACGCACATCGGCAATGTTGACTTGTACCCGATCTTCGAGACCATCAATGTTGAAGAGGCTGCCACCGTACTCAGGAATGAGACTATCGACGAGCGTAACCCGCGCGCCGTAGTCAACCAGGCGACGCGCCATGTTCGAGCCTATGAAGCCAAGGCCTCCGGTAATGAGCACCCGCTTGTCTTGGAACGAGCTTGACGGATTCATCTTTTTCGACAAACGTAAGTGAGCGTCCACGACCGCTCGCCGATCACACTAGAAACGTCGTAAGGCAGACTTTCAAAGACTGAGTGTATTTCAAGTCCATTTTCCTCGAACTCTGCCTCCAATTCTGACTGATTGAAAATCACTTCGACAACCGCCTTGCCATAGGCCTTCTTCTGCAGCAGCGCTGTACTGCGCTGCGCAATCACCGGCACTGTGTGGAAAATACACCACTGGCGTGCGACTCGCACGCTCTCAAGGATTGCTTCCTGGTAATTCGCGATATGCATGAGCGAAGTTCCCGACATCAGGACATCGCAGCAGCCGCTGGCGAGAGGCAGATAACACGCGTCCGCGTTGATAAAAGAAAGTGCGGGGTAACTTTGCCGTGCGAGCAACGTCATGCTAAGCGAGTAATCGATACCGACGTATCGGATTGACTTCCCGAGCAGACTCAACGCTTCACTGTAATAGCCGCTCCCGCATCCGACTTCGACCACCAGCGGACATTTAAGACCGGTTGCGTCGAGCGCCTTAGCAGCAACTACAAAATCCAAACGCGGTCGGCCCTCGCGCGCGTCTTGCAGTAAACTGCGATACGATTCGTGCTGCCAGGCCGCGACCGAAGCTTCGCGCCAACCGCTCAAGCTTTTCGGATCAGCTTTGCCCAATAACCTATAGCCAGTCGAGACCTCGCCGATCGCCCCAACATATCGTTTGAGACGGGCGATGATATTCCTGGGTCCTGGTATACGTCTCATGTCGATATGGGCGGGCGCGAACCGCGGACCGCGAGAATATTTTGGTAACGCGGTTGCCTTCGAACCTGGCGCGTTTGGGAAACTTGAGCCTCCAGCAGGATTGTCGCATTGAACCCGCGGTTGCACATGATACTCATCTGCATACCGGTAGGGCGTAGGCGTTCGCCGACGGCCGTCGACCCGCTAGCAGATCAGTTATCAGTTCGTCGAGTTGGAGTGCGCGCTGAGCAAAGGTATGGTCGCGCAGAGTGCGACGTTGGCCCGCGGCGGCAATCGCCTGGCGCTCTTTCTCATGATGGAGTAAGTAGTTGACCTTCTCAACGCACTCTTCCGCACTGCGGTAAGCGACGACCTCTTTGTCGGGTTCAAAGATATCCTGGAGATCCGTTTTCCAATCTGTTAACAGGCATGCGCCCATGCCGGTCGCCTCGAACAGACGCATATTCCCTGCGTGCCCCTCGGCTGCGTCGATGTGATTATTGAAGGTGAGGTGTGATCGCGCCAGGATCCGAAAGTTATCGAGACCGAATACCGGCGGATGAGACCTGTCCGGAAAACTTTGGTCTAACGTAACGGCATAGGAATCAGTAGCGGGTTGCTTAAGCGGTGACAATTTCCCTGAAACCGGCGGGGGAATACCTATCTTTTTCAATACCGTGCCCGCCCGCCTGGTTAGTCCCGCGGCGATGCGCGCGGCCCCAGTGGCTGCGGGCGGCGGCTCGCTCACCTGCAGCCACATCTGCAAGGGTGTACATTCCAGCAACTTCTCTATGATGATGCGCCGCTGCTGGTGATAGCCATTTTGCAAAACCAAATGCCCGGTGAATGTGAACTCCAGGTCTCTCGCCGGCAGAGGTTCGAGTGCGCTGATTATCGCTGGCTCGAAAGCATGCCGCATTACCGCCACCGAAGCGCCGCCCTGCGCCAGGCGCGCGGCGAAATTCGGGACGCAGGTGAGCAACAGATCCATGTCGCTGAAGGCTGCAAAGTCTTCGGTCGGCGCGGCCCGATAGCCGAGTAATAAGACATGGCCGCGGCACGCCGCGCGTAGCTGTCGCCGGAAGTCAGCGTCGAACACATACAGGTCCTCGATGAAAATGACCTCGGGTTGAAATTCACGAACCCGCGCGAGCGCGATTTCCCTCAGCCAGTTGCCGGCGCTCCATTTGACGCCATGCTCTTTTGCCCACGCCTGTTGCAAAGGCTCTAAATCGGCGAACACCTCCTCGGCTTCGTGACCGAGTGCGCGCATGTGTGTGGCGTAGTAGTCAGCCCAGGCGAAACGAAAAGCAACCACTGCGTTGTAAAACTCGGAGTAAGAAAGCTGCTGATGATTTGGCAGGGGCTCCAACATTCGCCTCGCGACTTCCGGATAAACGGTCGTAAACTTTTGAAAGCGATAGCTCATAGAATGTCGAAAAGAAATTGCAAAACAAGCGAATCTTTAACGTCGCCGGCAGATCAGTATAGTCAACCGGAGATCGAACGCTTCGGTCGCGCGATTATCAGGTTCCAGCCGAATCTTTTTCTGGTCCGCGGTTTCAATGCCAAATCCAGGCCGTCAACGCTGGCCATTAACCACGTGGGGAAAAATCGATTCTCAAACTGCGCCGGGTTAAAGGGTAGCCGTAGGAGATGTGCGAAGCGATGGAGCACCGGCGCCACGTAAATCCTAATTGGCAGTCCCAACATGCCGTGCCATAAGTCATTCACCAGTGGTCCAATCGCCATCTCATGCTCGACAATCTCGAAACCATTGGCTTCGATGAATTGGTCCCACTCCTCCGGCGATCTGAATTGCAGGTGCGGCACACCGCGCGCCGGTTGAAAACCTTTCTTGATTTCCTTTTTCAGACTGTATTTGAAATACCGTTCAAAGATACTGCGGCGATTGGGAACGATCGCGAAAAGATAGCCGTCGTCGCGCAAGAGTGGCCGCAGACCGCGCAAATAATGTTCAGGTTGCTCGAGATGTTCGATCACGTCAAACGATATTGCCAGATGAAAATAATCCTGACTTACCAGCTCGCCCAGTCGATCGATCGAGTCGGTGAATAACTGCGGAGGAGCACCGGCGGACGGCCAGTCATAGGAATCGAAGTACCGTTGCATAATCTTCGGGTCCAAATCCATCGAGGTTACGTCGAACCCCTGTCGCACCAGTTCGTAGGAGTCGCGCAGCGAGCCGGCGCCAAAATCGAGAGTCCGAGGCGCGCTCGTTTTACGTTTCAGATCGTCCAGCCGGTTAATGAAGAGGTCCCAGCGGTACTCGACATTGCGCGTGTTGCAACCGAACAGCTTCGAGACATCCGTTCGTCGATCAAAAATCAGCGCGGTCTCGCCTTCGTCTGTTGCGCGATCGCTTGAGACCGCGCCGCCGCCTTTGAATTTTTCGGCAGCGCTGGTTTTCTGACTATGCTTCTTTCGCCATCCCAACACCTCGCTTAACAGAAGAAACGGAAGAAACAGGATGAAAAGCGCCGCCCACAGAATGACGACAGCCAAAAGGACGATTGCCGCCCGGATGGTGATCAGAACAAATGATGCTCCGCGCGCAGGATGACTCACAAGCTTCATCGTGATCGAGTTAGAGTGCATTCGTTCGGAATTCCGGACAATCAGCCGCAGGCAAGCTTAACGGTCATCGCGAAATCTCTTGAATAATCACGCATTGACCGGCGCCATGGAGATTGCATTGACGATCGTTTCCAATTGGGCCGAAGTAAGTTCAGGGTACATTGGGAGACTAACTACCCTTCCGGCAACCAGCTCGGTCACCGGCAGGGATTCCTGGGCGATGCCGAGGTCTTCATATGCCGGCTGCCGGTGAAGCGGCACCGGATAGTGAACGCCCGTGGCAATACCTTCCTGCTTGAGCGCTGCCTGAAGACCAGCACGATCGGAGACGCGCACTACAAAGAGGTGCCACACCGGTTCGGCGTGTTCGTGCATAACCGGCATCTGTAGAGCTCCATCGGTAAGCGCTTCGAAATAAAAATCGGCGTGCCGCCGCCGGCTTTCATTCCAGTTGTCGAGGTGGCGCAGTTTCACGCGCAGAATTGCTGCCTGCAGTCCGTCAAGGCGGCTATTGACGCCCTCCATCTTGTGCGTGTACTTCTCCAGGCGGCCGTGATTCGCCACCATCCGAACTTTTTCCAGTAGCTCCACGTCATTACTTACGACCGCACCTGCATCCCCGAACGCGCCCAGGTTCTTGCCTGGATAGAAACTGAAACATGCCGCGTCGCCAATCGACCCAACTCTACGGCCTCGCCAGCGCGCGCCGTGCGCCTGGGCAGCGTCTTCAATCACCTTCAATCCGTGGCGCTCGGCGATCTGCATGATCGCGTCCATGTCGCAGGGTTGACCGTACAGGTGAACCGCAACGATCGCTTTGGTGCGCGGCGTGATTGCCTTTTCGATTAACGCCGGGTCCATGAGCATCGTGTCTTCCCTGATGTCCACAAACACCGGGCGAGCGCCGGTCATCGAGATCGCTTCGGAGGTCGCGATGAATGTGTGCGCGACGGTAATTACTTCGTCGCCGGTGCCGATGTCCATGGCCCTGAGCGTCAGGTAAATGGCATCCGTACCATTGCCGACGCCGACGCAGCCCACGGTCTCACAGTAGGCCGCGAACTCCGTCTCGAAATTGCGGACATCGTCGCCTCCGACGAAGGCGCTCCGGTTTATGATGTCCTCAATAGCCGCGTCGATCTCCGGCTTAATCGTTTGATATTGATCGTAAAGTCCGACCAACGGAATATTATTCATCTTCTAAGTTTCAACCTTTCGAGCTCGAATCACTAATCTGCCACCAAAGTACTTAAGCGCCGGAATTGCTGAGATACCTTCGACCATGCGAATGAAGCGTCCGGTTGTCGTCGAGAGATTCTCGGCAAACAGTTCCGGCTGGCCCATGAGTGCGCCGGAAAAGTATTCGATCTGCAAATGATTCCGTTTTAGTTCGCGAGAGAGATGGAGCGCGTTCTGAAATCTTCCTTTGGTGGGGTTTACAAATTTGTGCTGATAGTACTTCTTCAAACCGTAAATTGAGTATCGGTTGTAAGTCAAAAGCACGAGTTCGCCGTTAGGTTTTAATATCCTGGCGAACTCTGCGATGGACTCGCGCCAGTTATATACGTGTTGCAGCACGCGGGAACAGATGATCAGATCGAAGGACGCGTCGTCGACTTCAATTCGCGAGGCCTCTTGACATAAAACCGTACTAAACGGAATGCCCAACTCGCGCGCCGCCTGAGTCGCGCGCTCAAGTTGTTCCGCCGAGATATCCATGCCCGTTACCCGGGCCACATGTGGCGCATAAATCGGCAACAGGCGCCCATTGCCGATGCCCACGTCGAGCGCTTTTTCATAGCTTCGCCCGGCCAACGCTTTTTTCAACGCAGACTTTTCCAGGGTGTCGATCACCTGGCCGCGGGCCGGCTTGAACCAGCTGCCATAATTGGTCGCGTCCCAGGTTTGCCGCTTTAGTTTGGCGAACTCTTCGCGGTCAAATTGCAGATCCTCACTCATCCCATGCTCCGAAATATGCCTTCAACGTCTCCTTATCATCGGGTCTGATCAGGAGTTTTGGCAAATCTGCCGGTCTCACGAAATTCATCCCCTGGCCTTCACTCAGCGACAACTGGTCAAGGGATGCGTTTAGCTCGCCCGCGAAAGCGGACTCGCGCTTTCCGTTGTGTACAAATTCGCGAAACAGCCCTAAGTTTTCGACATTGTAACCCGTCTCTTCCAAAATCTCCCGGCGGGCTGCGGCGTGCGCAGACTCGCCGGTTTCGACGGTTCCGCCAAATAGCGCCCAGTGTCCGGGATAACGAATCGCCGGATTATCATCACGATGCTGTAGCAGGATCTCTCCGTTTTGATTCAATAGAATTGCGCTCACGCCTTCAGCGTTCGCTCGAGCTAATTGGTCTTGAAGCACATCGTAAGGTTCAACATCGGCGAGCGTCGAAAAGTCATAGCGCATGCCGCGCAGCAGATAAATCAACGGCTGGCCGGTTATCGCCAATTGCGTCAGGTAAGTCTGAAAACTGACTTCGCTGCTGACGTCGGCAAATGACGGCAATGACTTTAAAGAGTCGCGGGAGAAAAAAGTGCAGCCGGTCGAGTTCATCGCCAGACCTTGTGGCGGGACACCGTCCACAAAGGCGTATTCGTAGACGTGTGAGGCGACGCTGCGCATCGCGCCGGAAGAGTATTTCGCGCGATCGCGTTGATGCGTAGGGGTCACGGTGGCGACCATCAGAAACGGTGCCTCGCTTGCCAGAAAAACACGTTTTGCCTCGATGAGATCTGTGCGTTCGCTGTAGAAATTGTCGGGACATAAAACGACGAAATCGCTGTTGATAAGGTGCGATGCGCTGGCGATCGCATGCGCCAACCCCAACTGCTTCTCCTGAAGCGCGAATTCGATCTGCAGCGAAGAATGACGCGCTGAGAAATAGTCACGCACCTGCTCACCGCGGTGGCCGATCACCACAATGATCTTTGACACACCAATCGATGTTAATGATTCAATCGCACTTTCGATGAGCGGGCGGCCTCCGACTTCGATTAGAGCTTTCGGCACATCGGCGGCCATGCGCGTACCCCAACCAGCGGCAGGAATTATTCCGATTAACTCTGCAGGCATTCAGGAATCCTACTCGATGAATTCTTCTGGAAGGAATCGATAACTGAAACTCATGCTAAGACTAAGCCGGTGTTGGTTAGCGCTACTGCGCGGCCGGTTGTGAGTGCTGTCTGAGTGGCTTCGAGAACCGCCACCACATCGCGCGCGTGTTTGGACCCGGTTAGCGGCTCGGTACCCTTACGCAGGCAATCCAGGAAATGGGCCGCCTCGACTTTCAAAGGCTCCTGAAAAGAGATA
>DASWQK010000465.1:0-5878 GCA_036403735.1 Pyrinomonadaceae bacterium | reverse complement strand
TGTTTGTTTTTTCTGAAGCGCGCATTCGCTGGAACATCGCGCGTCTGCAATCCGCAGCAAAGCAAGTCGAACGGCCGATCAAATTCTGCTACGCATCGAAAGCCAATTCGAACATGACAGTGCTGGGCGTCGTGCGCGATGCGGGCATCGACATCGAAGTGAACAGCGGGGGCGAACTATACAAAGCCCTACGCGCAGGATTCCGTCCCGATCAAATCATTTTCAATGGCACCAGCAAGACCGATGAAGAGCTTGATGAAGCGGTGCGCGCGGGCATCTATTCGATCAATGTCGATTCCATTTATGAAATTGAGCTGGTCGAAAACGCCGTGCGACGCGCGCGCAGCGAACTGAATTCAGGTTTGCCGCCCGCGCGCATCGCTCTGCGTCTGGTCCCGGAAATCGGCACACGTTCGCATCTCGGTCTGCAGACCGCTTTGCTAACTTCCAAGTTCGGCATCTCTTCATCCGAAGTGCTCGACGCATTTCATCGCGGCCTGCAGCATCCGGATTTGATTCACGTCTGTGGCATTCACATTCATGTCGGATCGCAAACGCCGGACGTCGAGCCGTTCGCCGAAGCGTTCAAGAGCATGTGGAACCACCTGATTACGATTCATCGCGAGACAGGTCTTACGCTCGAGCATATCAATCTCGGCGGCGGCATTCCGGTGAATTACCTGCGCGACAGATCGCAGGCAGATCAACTGCCGGAGCATGAACGCGACATGCTGGGCGCCGATCTGGAGCCGTCAGCAGTCCTGACAGAGGCCCTGCGCGTCGCGCGTGAATCAGCGCGAACTGCGGAAGCTGAACACTTACTTGATCAAGTCACGATCCTGCTCGAACCAGGCCGCAGCGTTATCGCTGACGCCGGCGTGGTGCTCACGAAAGTTCGCAACATCAAGCGGCGTCCGGAAACGAATGACGTGTGGTTGCTCACTGATGCGGGTTATAACCTTTTGCTCTCGATGAACAATTACAAGTGGTACTACCATCTGATTTCGGCATCACGCGCGTGCGATCCGCTGGACGCGCAATACAAAGTTGCCGGCCCGCTGTGCGATTCAGGCGATGTGTATTTCGATATCGAGCGTCATGGTCGCTTGCCTGATTATCGTCTGCTGCCGCGAGACGTGAAGCCGGGTGAAGTGCTCGCGCTTTTGAACAGCGGCGCTTACTCGCTGGCACAGATGTTTCCTTACAATGGGCGGCCGCTGCCGGCCGCGGTGTTGGTTCGTGACGGCGGGAAGGCGGATTTGATTCGAAGGCGCGACAGCTACGAAGATTTGCTGATGAATGATGTTTGGTGAGGTTTGTCAAAAAGTAATAAGCCGTTTACATCGAATCAATTAAAGACGGGAGCGTTCGTGGGTTGACGCGTTTGCGATAATTCCAGATTCAAGATTTCAAATTCCAAAGATGGAACTGATGAAACCTCTGAATTGTTAACCCGGAATCTGGGACATGGGGGAGATTTTTGAATCTTGAATCTTGAATTTGGAATTTGAAATTTGAAATTCTGATCTGGCTTTATCACCTTCCTCAAGGAGAACTGAATCATGCGTTACCACAGATTCGAGGACTTGCCGGTTTGGAACAGCGCGATCGAACTGGCGGTACAGGTTTACGCTCTCACAGACAGGGTTCAGTTTAGACGCCGCCGCAGCCTCAGAGATCAGCTTGAGCGCGCTGCCGTTTCAGTCTCGAACAATATCGCCGAAGACTTTGAGCGCGGCACCAACAATGAACTATTGTCGTTTCTCTACTTTGCCCGCGGCTCAGCCGGCGAAGTCCGTTCAATGTTGTGCTTGATGGAACGCTTGCCGGCGCTTCGCGAGCTTGGTCCACCGATAAGACCATTGAAAGGCAAGCCGAGAGTTGTTCGAAACAATTAAAGGGTTGGGCCCAATCTTTGCAAGACTCGGACTACAAAGGTGAGCGTAACGTTAATCGAAAAACCAGGTACCGATCAGGCAGCGAGAGAGCGCGACGAATTCCTGAAAGAGCTGGCAGAGATTCGAACGAAAGGATCTGCCGCCAAGCGCAACGAGAATTAATAGCTTCACTGCTTGGGCGAAGTGAAATCTGAAACTTGAAACCTGAAACTTCAAAGCACACCGAACTGATTCGCGGCCTCGGCCTAATCGCCGCGATCTCAGTCAACGTCGCAAACGTCATCGGGACCGGCGTGTTTCTCAAAGCGCGGGTAATGACTTGCAACGTCGGCACGCCGGGCAAGGCCCTGACCGTTTGGTTGGTGGCGGGATTGCTCTCACTCGCGGGCGCACTCACTTACGCGGAACTCCTGGCGATGATGCCGCGTGCTGCCGGCGAATACGGAATCATGCGCGATGCGTACGGACGGCGGTCAGGATTCATCTATGGTTGGACGCAGTTTGCGATCGCCCGCAGCGCCTCAGCCGCGGCCCTCGCGGTGGGTTTTGCCATATTTCTTAATGCGCTGTTGAAGGGCGCGCTGAATCAAACTTTTTTTACTGTTCCATACCTGAACGTTCCGTTCGGGCGTCTGCAACTGGTTGCGCTCGGCGCCATTGCGCTGACGGTTCTGATCAACTGCGCGGCCGTGACTTTCAGCGGTGGCGTGGCGACCTTTCTTACTTCCATCAAAGTTCTGCTTTTGATCGCGGTCGGCCTGGGTGCGTTTTTCTATAGCGGCGGCGATTGGTCGCATTTATCTCAGGCGAATGTTGGCGGGGCGTGCGAAGGCGTAGCGATCACAACCGGAGGCCTTGCGGGATTTGCCGCCGCAATGTTGGGCGCGCTGTGGGCGTATGACGGTTGGAACAACATAACGTTCCTGGCGGGCGAAGTGAAAAATCCGGAACGCAATCTGCCGCTGGGTCTAATCATCAGCATGTTCCTGGTGATGGGACTCTATTTGCTGGTGAATCTCGGGTACTACCATGTACTCAATCCTACAGAAGTCGCGAGCGTGCCTGCGTCTCTGTCCGTGGCCGCAGAGGTCGTGAGACGTTTGCTGGGAGCAATTGCCCTTACGCTGATGGCCGCCGCCATGATGACATCTTCATTTGGCGCGCTGCACGCTTCGATCCTCGCAACTTCACGCGTGCCTTACGCGATGGCGCGCGATCGGCTTTTCTTTAAAGGCCTCTCAAGGATTTCGCCGCGCACACACGTGCCGATCCGATCACTGGTGGTGCTCGGTATTTGGTCGAGCGTGCTGGCGCTATCTGGTTCTTACGATCAATTGACGGATGCAGCCGTTTTCGCGCTGACGCTCTTTTACGCCTTCGTCGCCGGATCAATTTTCATCTTTCGCCGCCGCCTGCCCGACGTGCACCGGCCCTATCGCACCTGGGGATATCCGTTCGTCCCGATCGTGTATCTGGCGGTAACCACCTTCCTTTTGGGTCGAATAGTTTGGGATGCCAGGCCGGCGATGAGCGCTACGATAGGATTGTTCCTGGCGGCTCATCCAATCTCGGCATTGGCGGAATCTATGAAAGCGCCGCCGCTGGCAAGTCTAATCTTCATCCTGCTTGGTTTACCCGTCTATCTGATTTTGTCCCGGCAAAAGGGGAGTGCGAATGAGAAGTAGGTTACGGCTCTTGTCGATTATGATTGCGGCGCTGTCGATAACATCAGCCGCAACCGTCGCTCAGCAACGAAATTCCCTGGCCGCAGTTGATTATGTGCGCACTGCTGCGCTTCAGGATCTCGTCAACGATGCCGCGCACACTGCGCTCACGAAATTCGCCGACAAGAAGTTAACCGAAGCGCAACTATCGATCACGCTGATTGATCTGCGCGATCCGCAGCATCCGTTGGCGGCGAGTTTTCGCGGCAACGAACGCGTCTATCCGGCCAGCGTCATCAAGCTTTTCTATCTCGTCGCCGTCCATCGTTGGTTGGAAGACAAGAAAATACAGCAGACGGATGAATTGAAGCGCGCCGTGCGCGACATGATTGTCGATTCATCGAATGAAGCCACGCAATATGTGGTTGACGTGCTGACGCAGACGACCGGTGGGTTCGAGTTGCCATCGAAGGAAATGGAAGAGTGGCAATATAAACGGAATGCGATGAATCGATTCTATGCATCGCTCGGATTTACAAACATCAACGTCAATCAGAAAACTTTCTGCGAAGACGCGTACGGCCGCGAGCGGATTTCGCGCGGGCCAAACGGCGAGAACCGAAACAAGCTCACGACGGATGCGACCGCGCGTTTACTTTCTGAGATCGCGACCAGCCGCGCGGTAAATCAGGCGCGCAGCTTGCAGATGATGGATCTGCTGAAACGGGATTTCTCCGGCACGTCAAAAGACAACGACGATCAAGGCCATGGTTTTACCGGCATCGCTCTGCAGGGAATGACTGGCGTGAAGCTCTGGTCGAAAGCCGGCTGGACCAGCACCACCCGTCACGATGCGGCCTACATTGAACTGCCAAACGGGGTGAAATTCGTTTTGGTGACGTTCACTACGGATCATGCAAACGATCGCGAGATCATTCCCACCGTGGCAAAGGTGGTGATTGATGGGATTGCCTCGGTGAAGTAAAACAAAGGACCGGATCATTTGAAGCTCCGGAGGAGCGGCATATTTATAGCCTCAACATATCTCCAAGGATTGCGAATCAGCGAAATGCGGCGCATTTCGCTGATTCGCCCGTTTGGATAAAGGGATCTCCGTTACTATAAATATTTCGCGAACATGACCCCGGACCTATCAAAACATCACGAACCAATTACCGCTTTCTTCAAAGGGCCATCACGGGCCGACGATTGGGATCAGTATCGCCTCACTGACGATCAAATCAATTTCTTTCAGACTAACGGTTACCTCGCCGGCATTCGCCTGCTTAACGATGAACAGATCGCGGTGCTGCGCCACGAACTCGCAGAGCTAATCGATCCGAATCATCCTGGTCATGATCTCTTCTACGAATTTCATTCGAACGAATCGACTGGTCTTTTGACGGTACTGTTTCACGCGTTGGGCGCTTGGCGAATCTCACCGGCCTTTCACGATCTGCTCTGGAATCCGGCGTTCCTGATGCCGGCGTCACAACTGCTCGGCGGCGCGGTGCGCTTTTGGCACGACCAGCTGTTTTGCAAGCCTGCGCATCACGGCGGGGTGGTCGCCTGGCATCAGGACTATTCCTATTGGACACGCACGCAGCCGATGGCCCACCTGTCCTGTTGGATCGGGTTGGACGATTCGACCAGAGACAACGGTTGCGTGCATTACGTGCCGGGCAGTCATCGCTGGAATCTTCTTCCCTTAACCGGTTTGGCGGATGACATGAATGCAATTGAAAGTGTGTTGACTGGTGATCAGAAAGTGCAATTCAAGCCGGTTGCGATCGAACTGAAAGCAGGCGAGTGTTCATTTCATCATCCGTTAATGGTCCATGGCTCGTTCGAAAACCGCAGCGACGCAGCGCGACGGGGCGCGGTAATAAATGTCTTACGCGATGGCGTGCGTTCGGCTTCAAATGAACCGCTCTTGCAAGGTGTGCCGCCGATTCGCACCGGTGAACAAATCGAAGGCCAATTCTTTCCGCTCTTGTTTGATCCGACTTCCCTCCTGGACATCGTTTAGATGCGGCACTTGTGCCGCGAACTTCGCCGGACAAGTCCGGCTTCTAAACAGTCAAGACAATCTAAACGAATACCAATCGGGAACATTCCACGTCCCTGAATGTCTAATTAAAAAAAGCGGAGGTGAAAGACGATGATGTCTGATCATGATGTGCTAAGTGTGTCTGCTACGCGATCCAAACCTAACATCAACGTCACGCCGCTGATCGATGTGTTGCTGGTGATGCTGATCATTTTCATGGTGGCTGCGCCACTGAAGCCGCAGAGATTTCTCGCGAAAATCCCGTC
>DASWQK010000464.1:0-5815 GCA_036403735.1 Pyrinomonadaceae bacterium | reverse complement strand
GGAGTCTGTCGGAAAAAAGAGCTTGGCGACTTTTGGGAAAAACTTTTGGCCCACATTTGCCTTCTAACGAGTTTTTCAATCGCGTCGAATGGTTTTTGTACCCCCAATTTTCGCGATTTTTGATTTTTCCGACAGACTCCTTTAGCTGGGTGGCAACAAGCACAGGCCGATCTTAATTTGCCGTTTTAACGGCTTCCAGCGAGGGAACGAAACCGTTAAAAAGGGTTGGGAGGATTCCTGTTAGCATTGGTCACCCAGCTAAAAGCTGGGTGTGAATGAAAAGAGGGTGCCCTGCTTGCCAACTCCACGAAATCTTTCGTGTGTATAATCGACCTATGAAGCGAGTTCTGAAATTTGCAGCGATCCTTTTGGTTGTCCTGGTCGTCGGCATTCAGGCGATTAGACCGGCGCGAACCAATCCTCCGGTTGATGAATCACAGACAATCAACGCCAGGACGCAGATGCCTCCTGAGGTCGCGTCGATTTTCGATCGCTCCTGTCGCGATTGTCATACGAATAAAACGGTGTGGCCGTGGTATACGAACGTCGCGCCCGTTTCATGGTGGTTATCAAATCACGTCAACGATGGTCGGCGGGCCCTGAACATGTCCGAGTTCGGAAAGCTCGACGCTAATCGCCAGGATCGAAAGCTGCGCCAGATCTGCGACGAAGTTTCGGACGGAGTCATGCCCTTGTCTTCGTACACGCCAATGCATCCGGCTGCCAAGCTCTCCGATCAGAATAAGAAGACGCTCTGCGATTGGACCGAGAAGGAACGCGAGCGAATGTCGCAGGCGGCCAAGTAAAGAAATCAGTACCATCTGCGTAAGCAGATAGATTAATGAAGCACCCGGATCAGCGACCTTGATTGATTGACCCAGCCGCTTACGCGGGTGGTACTGACTTGGCCCACTTGTCTTTTTCCAAGCCGCAATGACAGAATCCTCACTCCCCAGCAGCACCTAAGTCTTCGCGGTCGCTTGCGCGCCGCCTATCTAACCTCAAAACTGGAGATCAAATGTCTCAATCGAAATCGACCAACAGTGCGCCTACCAAATTGGTTCTTTGGAAATTCATTCTCTGCGTCGCTTCCCTTCTCGTCATTGCGAACGTCACCCTGGCGCAGACCCCAACGCCGACACCTGCGCCGGCTGCTCGTCGCACAACTGCGCGGCCGTTTCCGCCGCCGCAATACATTCCGGCGCACGATTACGATCAGCGGAACATCAAACTCGAGTTTCGATTCGATTGGGAGAAAGAACAAGCCATCGGCATAGAGACGATTACCCTGGCGCCAACTGTGAGAGATTTGAAGCGGGTCGATTTCGATGCGGCCTTTATGACGGTTGCCAGTGCGAAACTCGTCAAGGGCGGCCCGCTAAAATTCGACTACGATGCCACCAAAGAAAAGTTGTCGATAACGCTCGATCGCGTGTATCAGCCGAATGAAGAGATCACCATCGTCATTTCTTATCACACGAACAAACCGCCGGCGGAACGGACCGCACTGATTGGCGGCGGCGGCTTGAATTTCATCTTGCCCCGCGCCGACGATCCTACGCGGCGGAAGCAGGTTTGGTCACAAGGCGAATCCGAAGCTAATCACTTCTGGTTCGCGTGCTTCGACCACCCGAACGATTTCGTGACCACTGAAATTGTGGCCACAGTTGAAAAGCCCTTCAGCGTTATCTCAAACGGCAAATTGATCAGCACCAAAGAGAATTCAGACGGCACCCGAACGTTTGATTGGAAAATCGATGTACCACACGCGACCTATCTGACTTCGATCGTCGTCGGCGAATTTGCGCCGGTCGCGGGCGAATACGCCGGCATCCCGGTCGTCACCAACGTTTATCCGAATGAATTGGCAGAAGGAAAAGTGACCGCGTCTCGTCTTCCCGAGATGGTCGCGTTCTTTTCCGAAAAGACCGGCGTGAAGTATCCCTACGCGAAGTACGCGCAGACAACGGTGCGCGATTTTGGTGGCGGCATGGAGAACATCAGCGCCACGACGCAGACCGATAATATGATTCACGACGCCCGGGCTGAGCTTGACGGCACGAGCGACAGCCTGGAGTCGCATGAGCTCGCACATCAATGGTTCGGCGATTATGTGACCTGCCGGAACTGGTCCGACATTTGGCTCAACGAAAGTTTCGCGACCTATTTCCAGGCGATGTGGGACGAGCATCATCTGGGCCACGACGACTTTTTGTATTCAGATGTTAAGTCGAATCAGGAGCAGTACTACACAGCTTGGGCGCGCGGACTGCGGCGCCCGATCGTAACGAAAAATTACGCTAATCCCGATGCTGTCTTTGATACTTATGCATATCCACGCGGCGGTGCGGTGCTGCACATGCTGCGGACCTTCCTGGGCGAAGACAACTGGTGGCGCTCGATCAATCACTACCTCACGAAATACGCGCATCAACCGGTTGAGACGGCGCAGTTTCGGATTGCGATCGAAGAAACGACCGGGCAGCCGATGGACTGGTTCTTTGACGAGTGGCTGTACAAGATGGGCCACCCCGTATTTCGCGTCACTCAGGATTATGACGCGGCGCACAAACAGCTGATCCTGAAAGTCAGGCAGGAACAAAAACCTGATCCTGACTCGCAATACCCTCAGGCCGGTTTCTTTCAGACGCCGGTGGATATTCAGATTGGCACCGCGTCAACCACGCGCGTCGAGCGCGTTCAGATCGAACCGAAGGAAGAACAGACCTTCAAGTTCTCCGTCGAATCAGAGCCGTTGCTCGTCGGTTTTGATTACGGCGGCACATTGATCAAGGAACTGACCTTTGTTAAGACGACTGGCCAGTTGCTGTATCAACTGGGCAACGACAAAGACGTCCTGGGCCGCATCTGGGCTTTGTCACAACTGACGCCGCGCATGAATGATGAAAAAACTTTGGTTGCCGACCGTGAGGCAATTCGCAAAGCCCTGGCCACGGCAACCAGGGATCAGTTCTGGGGAGCTCGCTTCGAAGCCGTTGCGGCGCTGAACGGATCGCGCGAAGAAAAGGATGTATTGATTGCGGCGATGAAAGACGCAAATCCGCGCGTCCGGGCTCGCGCAGTGAGATCGCTGGCAACAACGAAAGACCCAAGTCTCGCCGGTATGTACCTTCAACTGCTTGACGATCAGAGTTATGGTGTCGTGCGCGCGGCCTCGCTGGCACTGGGACAAACAAAGAGTCCGTTGTCTTATGACGCCCTGGTAAAACTGATCAGCCAGCCGTCCTGGCGAGATTCGATTCTGGCTTCCGCATTAGACGGTCTCGCGGCGCTCGGTGATAAGCGGGCCCTGGATTTCGGATTTAAGTACTTCACGCCGGGTAATCAGACGAGTGTTCGCATCAATTCCGTAGGACTACTGGCTGCGGTTGGAAAAGACGATCCGCGCACTTACCCGCTCATCAGTGCCGCCCTTACAGAGAACGTTGAGCGCGGCACCGCGGGTCCACTGGCCGGCGCCGAAGCCGAGGCTTTGTCTATCATAGGCGACGAACGCGCGGTGACGCTGTTTCAGCAACTTGCGAAGAAGCCTGGCTTATCTCCGCAAATGGCTGCGGTCATCGCGCGCTTCGACGCGCGTTTGCGCGAGAAGCTCGGGCAAACTAAGCCCGGACCATGAGTTTGCTACCCTGAAATCAAATGCCAAGTGACAAAATACGTCACCCGCAAAACTTTCTACTTGAGCAAAATGGAAGTCTCCTGCTATATTCCTAAATGACCGCACCAGTAATACGGTGCGCACCAGCCCCCAAACGCCTTCTCGCCTTTTTCTTAGAGGGAAAATTTAATGCTCGACAAACAAAACGGGAGGGATGCAGTACCTCATTCGGCTGAAGCCACCGGAGTGGCGACGGCTCCCGCACCCGCAACGTCGTTGCTGGTGATTGAAGATGACGAAAATATTTCGGCCGCGCTCGAAGAATATTTTTCGCGCGCCGGCTATACGGTGACGACAGCCGCCGATGGCCTGGCTGGAGTCGAAACCGCAGTTAAGACCAGGCCCGATATCGTGGTCCTGGATCTGATGCTGCCAAAGATGGACGGCCTCGCCGTCTGCAAAGAGCTCCGACAGAAAATGGCGCAGATGCCAATAATTATGCTGACGGCAAAGGACGATGTAGTGGATCGGGTGCTGGGCCTCGAGATGGGCGCCGACGATTACATCACCAAGCCTTTCAGCCTGCGCGAAGTTGAAGCTCGCATCAAGTCCGTTTTGCGGCGCGCGCGTGCTGGCGCGTCAACCGAAGACGGTAGCGATGAAACCCCGATCGTCCGCGGCAGTCTGCGAGTCGATCCCGTACGTCGCGAGGTCACGATCGCCGACCGGCACGTAGACCTCACCCCAAAGGAATTCGATCTGCTGCGTCTGTTCGCCTCGAACCCTGGCCGAGTGTTCCCGCGCAAGTATTTGCTCGAGAAGATTTGGGATTATTCATATGAAGGGTATGACCGAACGATTGATTCTCATATCAATCGCCTGCGAGCAAAGATCGAAGGTAATCCGGAGAACCCGCAACTGGTGCTGACTGTTTGGGGCATCGGTTACAAGTTCACGGACGCTGAATAAAGCCGCTCGTTGCCCTGCGCTCACCAGGGCTCATGTTCAAGATCCGCCGTTGTCTCTCTATCACGCCTGCATCCGCAAACGGCGCAAACGAAAATGGTGAAAGCTATGCCAACTCAATACTTGACCCTGCGATTACGCCCGGTCGTCTCAAAGATAATTTTTTCTCTGGTCTCCGCTGCCCTGATCCTAAGTGGATCGATCACCGCCAATGCGGCGATGCAAGCGGAGTCTTCCGACGACTGGACCTCGTCAATCTTCTCGACTTACGGCATCACGATTATGCTCGTGCTGTTGTTGGTTGGTTTGTTTGTTTACAAGCGGATCAGCGCCAGGAAAGACGCGCAGGAATTTGCCAACCTTCGCGGCCGAAAGCGTAGGCAATCCTCGGACAAGAATTATCTCGCGCCAGCGCGCATAGAGGCACTCGAGCCATCGATGTTGCCCGAGAGACGACAGCAACAACAATTGGCCGGCGTCCAGGTGTGGGAAAAGCCGGTCGAGCCGGAAACCGCCATCTATGGCGCGTATCGAATCGACCAGGAAGTCAGCAAATTGATTGTCGGAAAACCGCACCGTATGGATGTTATGTCCTCGCGCGCGTCTGACGATCGACGCGCCATCGAGGCCTCTTTGATCAAGGCCCTCGAATCGTCGGACACCTCGGATGAAGGCCAGCGACGCGCGCGACAGGCCCTGGAAGAATATGGGTTCGTGGCCCGTCAAAGCGCAACGATGCTCCTCGGCCGGGATGCCTGGGAACGCTCTTCGGCGGCGCGCACGCTCGGACAAATCAAATCACAATCGTCGCTCACCTCTCTGATCGAAGCATTGCATGACGTCGATTCAGTCGTGCGAAATCAGGCAGTCACCAGTCTCGGCTCGCTGAAAATGCCGGCCGCCATTGGCGCTTTGTTAGACATCGCCCGCCGCCATTCCGACATTCCGGCGACTCTGTTAAGCGAAAGCTTGAGTGCCTGCTCGGTCGAGAGTCTGAGCTTCCTCGATGCGCCCGCCTCCGAAGCGGCGTCGCTGTCGCATCCTTCTGCGCATGAGCCTGACGATCTGGAGAGGTTCGATTCGTTTGAAGACCTGCCTGCCGGAGTGGACAATACCGAACTCGCGCAGGTGTTGAGTCAACTCGAGAATGCGGACGAACCGACGCGGATTTCGCTGGCCCAACAGCTGGCTATGCATCCGGTGCAGCGTTCAGTTTCGGCATTGACCTCG